>NZ_CAWQJR010000034.1:0-10119 GCF_963894935.1 Xenorhabdus sp. PB61.4 | reverse complement strand
CACCTGACCCCATGCCGAACTCAGCAGTGAAACGCCGTAGCGCCGATGGTAGTGTGGGGTCTCCCCATGTGAGAGTAGGACACTGCCAGACATCAATTTAGACGTGTTGCCGGCCCAAAAGGCAGCATGAAACAGCATTCGGTGGTGCGGTAGTTCAGTTGGTTAGAATACCGGCCTGTCACGCCGGGGGTCGCGGGTTCGAGTCCCGTCCGCACCGCCACCGATTTAGATAAACCCCTGAGAGAAATCTCAGGGTTTTTTTCTATTTCAGGCATTTTTATCAGTATCTTGATTCGATTCTCAATCAGCCCTTCTATATACTAGAGTATTGGAATATCGCCTCACCAATAACTTGCTACCAAATGCGTTACTTTTTTAATAAATGGAAAAGATTTTCTGTATAAAATCTATTCTGACATTTACTTTTACAATTCATACTTTGTTTTTAGTACTAAGGATTGCAATCAATTATAGAGGTGTCATATCAATGAAGGCTGATGCATTAAGGTAGGTTGGGGGGCAATTTGATAAGAAATAGGTATGTAAGAAGAGCCCGTGAGAGAAAAAATCTGGCTCATAAAAATTATGCAGTAAGATATATCGCAGGGCAGCCTGTAGAGAGGGTTTTTCCTACTTCCACGCGATTACTTGAAGAAGCACTCTTGCCATGTGGAGAGCCATTTTTTGCTGATAATAATGTGTTTTCTGTTGCTATTTGGAATATCCATAAACAGCAACGTCCACGGTGGCAAAGTGTTTTATCTTCCTTAATTGAAAAAAGCGATCTTATTTTACTGCAAGAAGCACAAACAACTCCTGACTTACTGAAATTTATCACAGCCAGTGGCTTGGTTGCAGATCAAGTACCTGCATTTGCTATTCCTCAACATCCATCGGGTGTGATGACATTAGCCTCTTCTTCACCCATCTATTGTTGTCCGTTAAGGGAAAAAGAGCCGATATTAAGGCTTTCTAAATCATCTCTTATTACTATGTACCCTTTAACCGATGAACAGCAGCTGATGGTAGTGAATGTACACGCCATTAACTTCAGTCTTGGCGTTGACGTTTATAGTCGTCAGTTGGATAACATTGGTATCTATATTAAGTTACATGATGGGCCAGTGATATTTGCCGGTGATTTTAATGCGTGGAGTCGTCGGAGATTCAGAGTGCTGGAGCGTTTTGCGCAGTGTATGGGGCTAAAAGAAGTCTATTTTAACGACGATCATAGAACAATTGTATTTGGTAAACCCTTAGACTTTGTTTTTTATCGTGAATTAACAGTCCAGAGTGCAACCGTTTTAACAACCATTGCTTCTGATCATAATCCGCTTCTTGTCCGATTTTCGTTATAAGTTACGAAGATTTTCAATTAATAAGAGTGGTGAAAGGTAAAAAAGAACAAAACGCCGGAAATTGCTCCGGCGTTTTTAGAGACCAATTTTATTGGCTGGTACGGTGAGATGTAGCAAGTTTTTTCTTTATGCTGAAAAAATAGGCAATGGTTAGGATGATCACCCAGCCAGCGCCAATGTATAAAGCATCTCTCGTTTGCTCGAAATACCCGAGTAGCAGGATAATTGCACTCATAAAAACAATCGTAATTATGGGAGCAGTGGGCCACATTGGTACCGGAAATTTCAAGGTTCTGATCTCTTCTACACTCATTTTACGACGCATAGCCACATGAGAAAGCAGAATCATCAACCACACCCAGACAGTGGCAAATGTGGCGACGGATGCAATAAGAATAAAAATATTGCCGGGCAGCAGCCAATTGAGCATGACACCGAGCAGCAGAACCACAATCATGACCAGAACAGTCATCCATGGAACTCCATTTCGGGTCAGCTTTTTAAACGCCTCAGGTGCTTGTCCTTCCTGAGCCATGCCATACATCATTCGTCCGGCACCAAAAATATCGCTATTGATGGCTGAAATGGCAGCAGTAATAACAACAACATTCAGAACATGCGCAGCTGCACTGATTTTCAGATCAGAAAAAATCTGTACAAATGGGCTTCCATTCTGACCAATTTGATCCCACGGATAGATACACATCAGGATACATAAAGTCAGGACATAGAAGATTAAAATACGGAAGGGAACAGCATTAATCGCTTTAGGGATTGTTTTTGCCGGATCTTTCGCTTCACTGGCAGTGATACCAATGACTTCTATTCCACCGAAAGCAAACATCACAATCGCCATTGAAGCAACCACTCCGCTGATGCCATTCGGCATAAAGCCGCCATGTTCCCATAAATTAGCGATCCCGGTGGCATGCTCTGTTGTCTGACCAAAACCAAAGATCATAATTGCAAGACCACCAATGATCATGGCAATAATGGCAGTGACCTTAACGATAGAAAGCCAGAACTCCATTTCACCGAAAATCTTCACATGGCATAAATTCAGCGCACCAATAAAACAGACGATACTCAGAACCCAAATCCATTGATCAACATCGGGGAACCAAAATTTCATGTACAAGCCGAATGCAGTGATATCAGCGAGGCAAACAAACAGCATTTCAAGAACATAGAGCCAACCTGTCAGGAAGCCGGCTAATGGGCCCAGATAATGGCTGGCATACTGCGAAAAAGAACCGGAAACAGGATGGTGAACGGCCATTTCGCCGAGTGCTCTCATCACCATAAATACGGCAGCACCGCCAATTAAATATGCCAGCAATACCGCCGGTCCTGCTTGTTGTATTGCTGCTGCTGAGCCATAAAACAGCCCTGTGCCTATTGCAGAGCCTAAAGCCATGAAGCGGATATGCCTCACACTCAGACCCTGTTTAAGCTGATTTTCATTGTCTTGCATTCGTTAATCCCATCTATCTTTCATGCCAGAGAGTATTTTCAGGCATACAATGCTATTTCAGGCATATGCTATTTCAGGTATACAATGCCCTGTCTGGTGTCAGATACCAGCAAAAGCAACCTCGTACGATACCATAAAGATGGATGTCCGCGGGATAGATATCTGTAATAATAACGGGCAGTTTATTAAAACCAGAGTTTTTTTATGATTTACCCAATAAATGAGATGTTTCAGACTTTGCAGGGAGAAGGTGTGTTTACCGGAGTTCCTGCTGTTTTCATACGGTTACAGGGATGTCCGGTCGGGTGCAGCTGGTGTGATACCAAGCATACTTGGGAAAAAGAAGCTGATAAGCAGCAGGCGATGGAAAACATACTGGTCAAATCACAGGATAGCGATACCTGGGGCGCTGCCACACCAGAGCAAATCATTAATTTGTTCACTCGTCAGGGATATACCGCCCGTCATATCGTAATTACGGGTGGAGAGCCGTGTTTGTATGATTTACGTCCCCTGACGGAAGCACTGGAAAATGCAGGCTATCAGTGCCAGATAGAAACGAGTGGTACACACGCGATCCACTGTACTGACAAAACTTGGGTAACCGTCTCACCGAAAGTGAAAATGCGGGGCGGATACAAAGTCTTGCCTGAAGCGATGAATCGCGCAAATGAAATTAAACACCCTGTCGGGCGTGAGCGCGATATTGAATCATTGGATGATCTATTGACTATGCTTGATGAAAATAACAGACCGATTATTGCCTTACAGCCTATCAGTCAGAAAGAAGAAGCAACCCGCTTGTGTATTGAAACCTGCATTGCCCGTAACTGGCGTTTCTCGATGCAGACACACAAATACTTAAATATCGCCTGATGTGCGTTTGGTGCTTTTATTGTGCATTCAGCACCAAAATTTGGTGCTGAATGTCTTACTCTCCACGATAGATACAACCGGCACTACAGGTTTCTTTAACCATAACGGCGCTGAGCTGTGGCAAAGCAGGTTGTAACTCTCTCCAAATCCATTGAGCCAGTACTTCGCTGGTTGGGTTTTCCAGACCGGGGATCTCATTGAGATAATGGTGGTCCAGCCGCTCCCAAATTGGCTTGAAGATAGCTTTCACATCGGCAAAGTCCATGAGCCATCCGCTATGAGGATCAATCTCACCGGTGATTTCCAGACGAACCATAAATGAATGCCCATGCAAGCGACCACATTTATGTCCTTCAGGAACATGTGGCAGGCGATGCGCCGCTTCAAATTGAAAATCTTTAAAGATGGTAGTGCTCATAATACTTTTTCCTGAATTCAAAAGGCCGGCTATTCTACCTGAACTTTCGTGCCTAACGTGATTTTTCTGTAGAAATAAAATCCAGCGTTTAACAACTTTATCGATATATTAAATCTGTAAATAAAGTTAGGTAATTTAGTTATTAGATATTGCTAACCTTTCTTTAAGTCCGACGCCTGTTCTGGGATAACCTTATGATTACTCCATGTTTGTGACTGTTAATCATGGGTATTGGCTATGGCAAAGGGCACTGGATAATGACTGCAAAACCACCTTCAACTGCATTACTACCTGTATCTCAGGAACAATTGTCACGCCTGCAATCAGAGGTTAGTGATTTTTCTCCACATCAACTGGCTTGGTTATCAGGCTATTTTTGGGGAATGTTGAATTCTCAACCGCAAACCAACACGGTAGCGTCAGTGTCAGGTGTACCTGAACCTGAACAGGAACCCGTGACACTGATTTCGGCTTCTCAGACGGGTAATGCAAGGCGTCTGGCAGAACAGCTCAGAAACGCTTTACTGGCGCAGAATTTGAGTGTGAATTTAGTTAATGCTGGTGATTATAAATTCAAACAGATCGCAAAAGAGCGCGTATTGATTATTATTTCTTCAACGCAGGGTGAAGGTGAACCTGCCGAAGAAGCTGTAGCACTACATAAATATCTGCATTCCAAAAAAGCCGCTTCGATGAAAGAGACGGCTTACGCTGTATTTGGCTTAGGAGATACCTCCTATGAACACTTTTGCCAGTCAGGTAAAGATTTTGACCGCCGCCTGAGTGAATTAGGTGCTCAGCGATTACTGGATCGCGTTGATGCTGATGTGGAATATCAGGATATTGCTACGCAATGGTGTCAACAACTGACCGATATTCTGAAGCAACGCTTACCATCTCAGGCAAATACAGCAATAGCCACAACAAAGGCAGCAGTGGCCGCTGGTACAGCTCTCTCCAGCCCTTATACCAAAGAAGCGCCGTTGACTGCCTCTCTACTGGTTAACCAGAAAATTACCGGACGCACATCTGATAAAGATATCCGCCATATTGAAATTGATCTCGGGGATTCTGGTTTGCGTTATCAGCCCGGTGATTCATTGGGGGTTTGGTTTGAAAACGATCCGGTATTGGTTGATGAATTGGTAGGTTTGCTTCATCTGGAAGGAACTGAAACCGTCACAGTACATGGAAAGTCACTTACTTTGCGTGAGGCTCTGACCAGCCATCTTGAACTGACACAAAACACGGGTGTTATTGTCGAAAAATATGCAGTCCTGACGAAAGATGAAAGTTTGCTTGCTTTGATCTCCGAAAAATCAACGCTACAACAATATGCCCAAAAAACGCCTATCGTGGATATGGTCAGGCAGGCAGCTCAGCAACCTGAAGCTCAGCAATTTATCGATATATTACGTCCATTAACTCCACGCCTATACTCTATTTCCTCTTCTCAGGATGAAGTCGAAAATGAAGTACATATTACCGTTGGTGTTGTTCGTTATGACATAGACGGCCGTGCCCGTACCGGTGGGGCATCAGGTTATCTGGCTGATCGATTACAGGAAGATGACAACATCCGTGTCTTTATTGAGCATAACGATAACTTCCGCTTACCCGCCGATCCACAAACCCCGGTGATCATGATTGGCCCCGGCACCGGAGTGGCTCCATTCCGGGCATTCCTGCAACAACGGGATAATCAGGGCGCTGAAGGTAAAAACTGGCTGTTCTTTGGCAACCCTCATTTTGTAGAAGATTTTCTGTATCAGGTGGAATTTCAGCGTTATGTCAAAGAGGGGTTACTTACCCGCATTGATTTGGCATGGTCGCGGGATCAAAAGCATAAAGTGTATGTGCAGGACAAACTGCGTGAGCAGGCTGAGGAAATCTGGCGCTGGATTAGTGAGGGCGCACATTTATACATCTGTGGAGATGCCAATCGTATGGCAAAAGATGTAGAGCAGGCATTACTGGATATTATTTCACAACAGGGTGGGATGGATGCAGAGCAGGCCGATGAATTCCTAAGTGAACTGCGCCTTGAACGTCGTTATCAGAGAGATGTTTACTAGCAAAAATAACGAAAAACTATAAGTATAAAAACCAACGGGCAATGAAAACGATCATGAAAACAATGAGCAATGAAAAACAAGGTCCTTTGATTGTTGAAGGTAAACTCGCTGACAGTGAACGTATGAAGTCAGAAAGCAACTATTTACGCGGGACAATCAGCGAAGATTTAAAAAACGGGCTGACAGGCGGGTTTGAAGGCGATAATTTTCTCCTCATCCGTTTCCACGGTATGTATCAACAGGATGATCGTGACATCAGAGCTGAGCGCGCGGAACAGAAACTTGAACCCCGCCATGCCATAATGTTGCGCTGCCGCTTACCGGGAGGAATTATTACTCCCCGCCAATGGCTGGGCATTGATCAGTTTGCGACAGAGAGCACGTTGTATGGCAGTATCCGATTGACTAACCGCCAGACATTCCAGTTTCACGGCATCCTGAAAAACAACGTCAAACCGGCGCATCAATTACTGTCTCAAATGGGATTGGATTCACTGGCAACCGCCAACGATGTTAACCGTAATGTACTGTGTACCTCTAACCCAGTGCAGTCGGCTTTGCATCAGCAGGCTTATGAGTGGGCGAAGAAAATATCCGAACACCTCCTGCCACGTACTAACGCGTACGCTGAGATCTGGCTGGATAAAGAAAAAATCGCTACAACCGACGAAGAGCCGATCCTCGGTAAAACGTATCTACCACGTAAATTTAAAACATCAGTTGTGATCCCACCACAAAATGATGTTGATCTGCATGCCAATGATATGAACTTCGTTGCTATTGCAGAGAATGATCAGTTGATCGGCTTTAACGTGCTGGTGGGTGGCGGATTAGCCATGACTCACGGCGATAAGAATACTTTTCCACGTCTGGCGAGTGAATTTGGCTATATCCCACTGGAGCATACACTGGCTATTGCTGAATCCATCGTGACAACACAGCGTGACTGGGGCAACCGAACTGAACGTAAAAACGCTAAAACCAAATATACCCTTGAGCGTGTCGGCGTTGAAACTTTCAGGCAGGAAGTTGAAAAACGTGCAGGTGTGAAATTTGAGCCAGTCCGCCCTTATGAATTTACCGGACGGGGCGATCAGATTGGCTGGTTAAAAGGCATTGATGATCAATGGCATTTGACCCTGTTTATTGAAAACGGCCGCTTGCTGGATTATCCGGATAAACCACTAAAAACCGGCGTGGCAGAAATTGCCCGAATTCACAAAGGCGATTTTCGTCTTACCGCAAATCAGAACCTGATAGTAGCGGGAGTGGCGGAAAATGAAAAAGCGCGTATTGAATCCATTGCCCGTGCGCATGGTCTTATTGATGACGGCGTGACCTCACTGCGTCACCATTCTATGGCGTGTGTTTCATTTCCGACTTGCCCTTTAGCGATGGCAGAAGCGGAACGTTTCCTGCCAACCTTTGTTGATCATGTCGATGCGTTAATGGCAAAACATGGCGTTAGCCATGAGCATATCGTGTTGCGTGTTACAGGTTGCCCCAATGGATGTGGTCGGGCGATGTTGGCCGAAATCGGGTTGGTGGGCAAAGCGCCTGATCGCTATAACCTGCATCTTGGTGGAAATCGTAATGGTAGCCGAATTCCTCGTATGTATCAGGAAAATATCACCTCTGCTGAGATCCTGACCATTCTGGATGAACTTATCGGTCGTTGGGCTACAGAGCGTAATGAAAATGAAGATTTCGGAGATTTCCTGATCCGAACTGACATTATTAAACCTGTATTGAACTCAGCCATCGATTTTTACGACTGGCAGGAAGCAGTATGAGCCAGCCACATTTAGCTGAGTTACTGGTTTTGTCTCCTGAGCAGCGCACAGAAGCGCTCGCTGAGACAAACCAACAACTAGAGTTACTGGATGCCCGTCAACGCGTCCTATGGGCACTGGAGCATCTGCCCGGTGAGTTCATCCTTTCATCCAGTTTTGGTATTCAGGCGGCAGTCTGCCTGCATCTGGTCACGCAGGAATACCCTGATATTCCGGTTATCCTGACGGATACTGGCTACTTGTTCCCAGAAACTTATCAGTTTATCGACAAACTGGCTGATAAACTAAACCTGAACCTGAAAATATTTCGTGCAGAACAAAGCCCGACTTGGCAGGAAGCGCGCTATGGCAAACTGTGGGAACAGGGCGTTGATGGGATTGAACGTTATAACCAGATTAATAAAGTTGAGCCGATGAACCGTGCGCTGAAAACATTGGATGCGCAGACATGGTTCGCAGGATTACGTCGCCAGCAATCAGAAAGCCGCGCTAACTTGCCAGTGCTGGCAGTGCAACGCGGTGTTTACAAGATACTGCCGATTATCGACTGGGACAATCGCAAGGTACATCAATACCTGACCGAGCATGGACTTGAATATCATCCTCTATGGGAGCAAGGCTATCTTTCTGTCGGGGATACCCATACGACGCAAAAATGGGAACCGGGTATGAGTGAAGAACAAACCCGCTTTTTTGGCCTGAAGCGGGAATGTGGCTTGCATGAAGGCTGAGTTCCTTTTGAACTTTTGGAATGGCCGAATTATTCGGCCATTCTTAAACCCAAAGATTCAATTATAGCTAAACCCGTTATCACAATGCCCTTCTTTAGCAAGGTGCATGTCCATCTCCATCTTAGATTCTTCTTGCTCCTTTGTTCAATATACTCAAACTGGCGTCTTAAAGTTAAATTAGTACACTCCAAATTTAGCTGGTGTGAGTATAGATGCCACTATTCACTTGGAATAATAGAAAGCTATAATAACAATGATGGAAGGCCTGATTAATTAAATCATCATCTGAAAAAGGTATAGAAGAAACTACAAAGGTACCCCGAATTTGTGTGTATACCATAATATTCCGAAGTATTTCTTTGTATAATCTACCCAGTCATTATCTTCAGCGTTTGTGGACTTCTCTTTGATAGACATACCACCAACCGGATCACCATGAAAAATAAACAACGGATACATGCCCTGTGTTACACACCACCCTATCCATGGTATAGGGTTCTCAAATATAGCTTTTTTATCTTGACAATATTTTTCCAAATATTGAAAAACATCAGTGTCAGTATGAAGTGTTACAATAGCTCCTGCACTTACCATTGAGCTTGGTCTCTCTGAGTATTTACTTTCAACGGCACTTACAATCCCATTTACAGGAGGTGTTCCTACTCTCAATCTACCATTAACACAACCAACCAATAAACAAGAAACTAAAAAAGTGATTAATAGTGACTTCATCTTTCTCTCTTATTATATTCAGACCATAGATAAGGATAAAACTCTTTTGAAAATGTTGTCCATTCATTATCAGAAACAAAATTTTGTTTTTCAAATATCCCCATCGTTCCCAATTTTGCATCTATATCTGTTCTACTTATAATAAATAAAGGAATTTTATCCTTTGTTATACACCATCCTGAGTATATAGTGTATTGTTCAAAATTTGCATTTTTATTTTTACAATACTCTTTAATTCTATTAAATAATATTGGCTTAACATGGAGGTCTACACTTTTAATGAATTTAAATCGATGTGTAGAATATTGTGGGTACTCTGATTCTAAAAAACTTATAACTCCATTATCCAATGGTTCTCCTTGTTTGAAAGTTACACATCCAGATAACAAAAAAATTACAAAAATTGAGGTTATTATTGGGCGCATTGCATATTTCTCTTAAAATAATTAATTTTTTCCATTGGAGATTCCTTTTGTGATAACTATTTTTTAATAAATTCAGTTTGAATTTTATTTTATCTTGCCTATGATTTTTTTCAAGTTATAGTTGCTGTTAATAAACGGATTCTTAGCATATTTTTGTTAAAAATAACTTTTTTTATCTATATTAAGTGGTAAGGGAATGGGATTATATGTGTCATATATAGCCACCTCCGTTAATAG
>NZ_CAWQJR010000033.1:0-10225 GCF_963894935.1 Xenorhabdus sp. PB61.4 | reverse complement strand
TTTTTATAAAAAACAATTTATTTACTGATAAAAATTAATAATAAAACATTATTCAATATTATCTTTAAAAAATAATGGCTCATTAAATATGAGCCATTATTACGAATCACGTTTTACTCACTGAACAACATCAAATCAATCTGTCTTTGCTGATGGTTGTATCTGACCAGGCCGTCACAATCGCGGATTTTGTCTGGTTATCAAGGGCGTCCATAAAACCACTGTTTCCGACAGTCGGGGCAAATCCACTCATGGCTTGCACCAGTGAATCTACCGCATGAGTTGATAGCGCGGTGAACTCACGTTCTCCTCTCGCATCTTTATCCCCTATCCGGGTGATAATATCCGCCTGATTGCCATTGAAGTAATCATTGAAAGTGACCGAACCGGTGGCTTCAAACTGCCCCTGAGCAGAGGTATCGGTGACATGACGGGCTGTCAGCAGTACCAAGTCATAGCCGCTGCGCTGGAACCAAAGGTTCTGCCAGTTCAGGTTATTGAAGATAATTTTGTCGCTGGATTTAATATCCTCAACGATGTTATCAATCACATCACCGCTGACGACAAAACTATTCACACCTGTCCCCCCCGTAAAGCGGTTCTGATATCCCCCCAGTACCAACAAATCATCACCGTCACCGCCATTCAACTGGCTGAATTTGGAAACCACATCGGCGATCAGGTGATCATTTCCTTCTCCGCCATTGATCAGGGCGTGATAACCCATCAGTTTGATGGAATCATTGCCTTCATTACCTTCAATCCGGTTCTCATTGCCGAATACCGTCGCAAAATCGTTGCCTTCCGCAAGTTCCACCTGATTGTTGTTACCGATGGCAACGACGTAATCCTGACCTTCCCCGCTATTGATGCGGTTGAAGTTACCGGAGGCCACGATATAGTCACGCCCTTCTCCCCCCTCAATGACTCCGCCTTCACCAAAGGCAAAGACCTGATCGTTGCCCTTGCCCATATAGGCGTAGTTAATACGACCAGCCAACACGGCAACATCATCTCCGGCTCCGCCGAACATCATGTTTTTCCGTCCCATCAGAACGCCCATGTCATTACCTTCACCGCCGGTGAAAACATTTGAAGTGCCCAGCGAGTAGAACGCATCGTCACCACGGCCTCCCCAGAAGTTGTTGTTATCGCCAAGATAAGCGCCCATATCTTTACCGTCACCGCCCCAGTTAAAGTTATAGTTACCCAGAGAAACGTGAATATCACCATCACCTTGCAGATGACCGCTGTTACGCAGGAAATCAAAGGTCTTGTCCTGCATATTCAGTAAATCTGCGGTTAGGTTCTGTTTCAGACTGGTGACCAGATTTTGCATATCCTGCTGTTTTTTCTGGCTGAACAAGGTAGCAAACAGGTTTGGCAGATTAAATGCGTTAAAACCGGCTGTGCGTTCTGGCTGTACATTGTCTCCGGGCTGTTCTTCCGCCTGTTTTGGCTGGTCATCAACAGGGGCTTTCGTTTTCAGGCCGTGATTCTCAAGGAAAGAATTCAGGGCGTCAGTATCTGCCGCCGAATGCTCTTTGATGTAATCTTTCAGGGTTTGTGGATCAATCAGCGCCTTTAACTGATCACTGCTAAAGCCGCTGATGACCTCCAGCATCTCCTGTATAACCGCAACGCCATCCACAGGCTGACCGTTCCGGGAGATAATGCGGCCTTCCGCGGTGTAATCCACATTAAAGATTTCGCCCAAAGTGGTATCTGCATCAACACGGGCAAGGCTCCGCAGCAGTTTATTTTTTAGCTGACGCGGTAAATCCAGAACACTATAAGTGAATGTCGTTCTCGCCAGCCCTGTTGTTGTGTACTGCTGGGTCATCAGGCCAAACAGCGATCCCAGATTAATATCCAGCAGCGACTGAATATTGTCACCGAACATAAAATTCCAGCTACCGGTTGTCACCTGAATATCCGCACCGCGCCCGCCAACAGCAAAGTTAAAGGCGAGTTTTTCATTTGCCTGTCGGAATCGGTCTGCCCGGCTGAGATTACTGATTTTCGGCGCCTCTCCTCCCAGCCACTGGTTGTATTTTTTGTTCAGTGCGCTTTCGATATCGTTCTTCAGGCCACGGCCACTGCGTAATTCCTGAGAACCCATCTCAGTCAGTGAACGGTAGTCCACACTGCTGGTCAGATCCAGCCCTGACATATCCTGTAGGTATTTTTTCACACTGGCGATTGTCCATTGTTCTTCCTGAGCGGCCAGCCAGCCCGGAGAAGAGAATGAACCGGAGATATCCTGCAAAACGCCTGACATACGGGATACGCCGTCAAACGGGTTAAGCATTGGCGGAGTCGGAATAGATTTATCCATCATGACAATCAGATCGTTACTACGTCCCTGATTAAAGCTGATATTCCGGTTGCCGATAAACAGTTGTGCGCCTTCCAGTGCCTGATAACCGGCAATATTCACGCTGTGTTTGCTGTCACCGTCTCCCAGATGAACCATGACGTTATTATCGCCAAACGCCAGAGACTTAAAGCCTCCCGTTCCTAATTTAAGGCCGACATTTGTGGTTCCCCAGTTAATGGAGGTAAATTCTCCGTCACCAATTTGCAGCTGCACATTACCGGAATAACTGAGTTGATTGTTTTTTGATGGTCTGATTGCGTCATCGCTATCCTGAACAAGACGTTTACGTGATGAGTGGAAGGTTTCTCTGTTATCGGCGATCGCGCCGGTAGCGGCTGTACTGGTGTTTCGACTGCCGATACGCGCAAGTACAATGTCACTTTCAGAGATACCATGACGTACCCGTTCTGAGCGGGTTTCCAGCTCATCGTTAGCATTCCAGTTCAGAACTGTTTTATTGTCATGCAGCTTATGCACCCACTGTTCCTGTGCATCTCTTCGGGTATATTTACGCCCCGTATTATCCACGGCAATATTACTACTGCGCGCAGAGACTGAAGCACGGATGCCCTGCTGTTTAA
Organism: Xenorhabdus sp. PB61.4; assembly: GCF_963894935.1. Taxonomy (NCBI): domain Bacteria; kingdom Pseudomonadati; phylum Pseudomonadota; class Gammaproteobacteria; order Enterobacterales; family Morganellaceae; genus Xenorhabdus; species Xenorhabdus sp. PB61.4. The sequence goes on along the minus strand of NZ_CAWQJR010000033.1, from coordinate 7,264 downwards.
GTTCAGTCATAAAATGACGGGCAAAGCCATCGCGCTTATCATCACTGATCAGAGAACACCCCACCAGGCTGATATGCTCCGGTGTTCCGCCATAGCGGAAATCACGGCTGAACTGTTTTAAATTGATCGCTAATTCAGCTGCGTTATAGCCCCCCATGCGGGTATGATTTAATTCAGTAATTTCACGCCCGTGACCGATAATCTGCCAGCGTAGTTTACCTGTCAGTCTGGCTGGATCACCGTATACCACCCGATATTGGCCGGTAGAGTCAAACTGAACAACGATACTGGAATCAGGGTGTTTTCCTGCCAGATTGGCCGCGGCTCTGGCAACAACCGGATCATTCTCAGTCTGGATAATGATCTGGCTGTCAAAACGGCTGGAGCCGCTTTCCGGTTGTGGTGTAACGGTAATGTCTTCCCACGAAGCAACATTTTGATTATGTAGCGGGCGCTCTGTGCCTAAAGCATTTTTCATGGGTGAGCCATCAAAGATTTCCATTGCCAGAATATCTCTCAGGTTCATTTTGTCATCAATGACCGGACGATAAGAAGCCAGCGCCCGTCCATCCACAACAATCACCTGATTGAAAAAGCTTTCCTGATGCTCATTTTTGGGCATACCGTAGTATTGCGCCATATTCATGCCAGAACGGCTAAAGAAACGCTTAACATAAGCGCTGAATTTCTCTGCTGAGGAGAATTCCACAATACCGACATTAGGATCATAGAACCCATACATCCGCGTTCCGCTGTTGTCTTTTGACCACGCCGCCATAGCATGATCCGATGTATTCAGCTCAAGTAAAATCGCCCGGCCATCCGCATTGGATACCGTAATTTCGTCGATGACATCCTTCACTGTTAATGCCTGATTACCACTCAGTTTTTTCTTCCATGCCCTGAACGTGTTATCAAACATCGGTGCGCGGATATAGAGTGCAGAAAGTGCACCGAGCAATTTACTGGCGTTAGCTTTTTCCGATTCGGCGTACAGCTCCGGATGGCTGAGGACAGAAGCCGCAGAGTAGAGTTTTTTCAGAAAATCATTGCTGACATTATCCTGCCCGTCATTCTCAAGATGTTTTGCCAGCAGAACCAGTTCTGACAGCGGCATACAGCGCCCGCCGAAACCATCATTGGACAGATTCAGCAACATCAGTTGAGGAGCCAGATGTTCGTTTGCCTGTAAGTCCTCAGCACCGGTGGAAGCAACATCCCGGAACAGACGGCTGTATTTTTCCATTCTTGGCCGCAAGCTGAGTTTCAGCGCCCGGTTTTCAATTTCCCAGGATAACGCGCCTTTCTGTTCCGCTGTCCAGTTGCCTTTCAGTAGCAGATCCACCAGTTGCTTAATCCCCATATCAGCATGGAAACTCTCAACCAGATGCTCAGCCCGATTATGCCCGTAGCCTGACAGGAATTTTTTTGTCGCCCGCAGATCGTACACTCTGCCGGTTTTATCTGTATGGGACTGTAAAAACTGCATATAACGCTTCAAATCGTTCTTGATGCGTTTGATAGCAATACTTTCCTGTTCTCGCACGTTAGTTTCAGATAAATTACTTTCAGGAAAGTTGCTTTCAAGCGAGTTGCTTTCAAACAAGTTGGTAACGATCTTATTAGCGTACAGTTCCATCATCCGGCGGCTGGAATCATGCCCCAGATAAGTATGTTCACCAGAGATGTTATAACCGGTGCCAATGAGTTTAGTACGCAGTTTTTCACCTTCGGTTCCCAGCCCGTCCCGGCCAGTAAGCACCATAATAGGTGTCTTTTTGCTAATACCCTGTAGGTTCTTCTCCACTGAGAATTTTCCGTTAACCGATTTTGCCAGTACAGAAACGACGCCTGTCGGATTCAGGATATTATGAGCCGTAATGGCTTTGGTCATACTGGGCATCGGTCTGTCAAACAGCAGGCCGGCAACAGGTTGCCCTCTTCGTCCAACATAACGGGCCAGATCAGCCGCAATCGGTGCCCCCATTGAATAGCCGTGAATCACAATATTTTCAGGTTTAATACCACGATTGTTGACCAGATAACGGAACATGGTACGCGCATCCTGATACAGGCCGTTTTCACTGGGACGGCCATCACTGGTACCGTAACCGCGCATACTGACAGCAAGCATATCAACACCCTGCTGTTGATAATGCGTCTGGATTTTACTGGCCTGTTCTTCTGCGGAAGAACCTGAACCATGAATAAACAGTACGACCTTGTCTGACGGCTCCACAGCACTCAGATGGTAATAACCTTCCAGACGCCCTGCCTCACCACGCAACGTGACTTTTTCTGCCATCTGTCGTTCAATTGCCCGGCTAAGCCCTATTTGCACCGCTTTACTGATACGCCGGCGATCATCTCTCATCCCGTACAGCTCATTATTCATAAAGCGTGCCAGCGGGTTACGCGGCTCACTGTCACGTAATGGTGAGCCATCATTTTCAATCGCCACTTTTTCCAGTATCTCTTCATAAAGATCATCCGGCTGGTCCAGGATCCGTCCCACACCATCACTATTCAGACGACGATATTTATATTTGATCCGCTCAGCCTGTGTCGCCTTCTGCAATGCCTGACCAAATTGAAAGAGATCGTTAGGTTTCCAGATACCATATCCGGGACGCCACGCATGACCGAGAACGTTTTCTGCGCCGCCAGCTTTCAGAACGCGGGCAACAACCGTTGAACAGTTTTTGGCGAAAAGTTGGTAGCGCGCATCCGGGTCTGTGCTGATTTTTTCCCACTCAGCCTGCATTGCCGCTACATCAAGGCCTTCCAGATTGATGCGGAATACTCGTCCCTGATCGGCTTTGCCATCTTTAAAGGCGTTAATATCTGCCAGTTCACGTTCAGCAAACTGACGCGTCACATTACCAATCAGATGCTCCATGCGTTTAGAATTCTGCAATTCTGCCGCCATACGCAGTACTTCGGCAAAACGCTGAGCCACTTCCTGCATATCCATATTGTCATCCCGCCACTGGGCAAGGAATGGCTGATAAATATGAGGCGGTATCTCAGCCGATTTAAGCATCTCAGGATTAGCCAGCGCAGCCATTGCGAAACTTTCGCTGACATCCTTAAACTTGGCATCCACGCCTTTTACAGCTCTTAGTTTTTCAACGAATTCTTTCAGTTCACCTGAGCCATCAACCAAGCCAAAATCATCATCTTCTTCAGAGGCAACGTCATATCTCAAAGCCGGATTCTGATGAGCGGGCATACTGAGGTCACGCCAGCGGATCCGAAAATCAGACTGACTATTATTTGTCTCAATCAGTTCCTGCAAATTAAGGGACTTACTACCGGCCGGCCACCAGCTCACATAGTTCATGTCATTGAAATCCCTGACTTCTTCAGGGCTGACTTTTACTCGCCCGTGACCAATTTGCAGCGCAGCATGTCCCACACTACTGTGATCACTCGGTTTCCAGATATAGAGGGTGGCGCTGACCGGCGATAAATGACGCTCAATTTCCCGATGGACTTTTTTGAGGCCTGAAATATCAATCCCGGTGCCATCTTTTGCCAGATCACTGGCTTTCAGTTTGGAGAAGATGGCGTTGGTGACATCCTGTCCATATTCCCGGGTAACGGCCTCCATAACCAGTCTGACTCCCTTACCCGCGGTGTCTTTGGCTATCTTCACACTGAATCGGCCCTGCGTGACGAAATCACCCTGCGTATCAATATAGAGGTGTTTGGAATCACTGAGCTTAGAGTTGGACAGTTTGTTGTACAGTTCGCTGAAACTGCCTTCACCTGAACTTCTCAGTGTCGGCTCCGCCAGAGTCATGGATTCAGAAAGGCGTCCATAAATCTGGGATAACAGCTGTTGCATCGCCGGAGTCCGTTTTGAATCCGCGTGCCCAAGCACATAGCCTTCAACCTGCTGGCAGAGGTAGGTTAATTTTTCGATGGCATCCAGTGAATAATCCCTGTCTTCCATCAGCGCCTGCTCATAACGTTGCAGCGCATCAATGACGTTACGGTAACTTTCACCCATTGGCTTACCTTTTATGTAAGCCTTTTGTTGCAATTCATCGGCTGACATCAATTCAGCAGAGGGACGGTAACTCCAGCGACCGTTAATTTTTTCAGCTAAAATCCGCGTACGCCGTTGATCATAAGAAACGATATTATTTTCGATGAAATGCAGTTCTTTGGGGAACTGATCATAACTCTCATAATTAGCCAGAATGAATTGTTCAATGACTTTAAGCTGTGCCGGATCTTTCGGGTTTTCCACCTTAATCATCTTAATCGGAGAATGACGATTTTCCGGCCATGAATGCACTTCAAAAGTATTATCTGCCCCTTCACGGATGAGAATATTCAGTTCAGAACGCAGACGATAAAATGGCAGTGCTTTATTCAGCATACTATCAATAGCACCCAGCCTGACGTTCAAATCAACTAATGTATCCGGCTGATAATGATCGGCATTTATCTCCCGATATTTTTGTTGCTCAACCGGATTCAGGGCATCGAAACGCACTTTCATGCCAATATCATTATCTGTCAGCCGGTTGCCTATCTGTTTCAATGGCAGATGTTTATATTCAGAAGCGGGTTTATCCAGTAAACGGATCTCACCAACCATCCCTTCACGCTGCAACTGGCGGAGTACCGGTAATTCGAGGTTCCAGAAAGTGCTGCCCAACAGCAGGCCACCTTCTGCTATCACATAGACATCCCCGCGGGCTTTAGTTGCATACACTGAACTCCAAAGTCCCATATTGCTCCGGACAGAAGCCTCAATGGCCGATTGCTGCTCTTTTTGACGAATATCATGAGGGTCAAGCGAATGTGAGGCCCAATCCAGCAGTCGCTCACTCAGTGTGTTACTAAACGCATGCCCCGGTAAATCAGTGTCATAAACGACTTTCTTTCCATTAGGCTGGGCAGCATTCAGCAATTCACGGTATTGCTGGGAATTATTCCCCGAACGCAATGTCACTACGCTCTGTTCACCGTCAGCCGGATCAAAATGGTAGCCATATTGCTCTAACTGAGCCATGAAACGGACACGTTTATCCCAGTCATAATCAATGGTGGATTCCACAAATAATTTTGCCAGTGAGGATACCTGAGTCCGTGGAATAGTGTGTTTAATACTGTTGAGATGACCTTCGATATAATCGATCATCTTTTGTCGGTTACTCTCATAAAACTCGGTATCAATACGGGCAATTCCCGGTACGGGGATATAATCATCAGCTGAAAAATCCATCAGGCGCTCAGTGTCACTATCCAGCCAGCGATAAATATCTGCGACTTTTTGTGCCCTTGCCGTAATCGTGGATAGTGAGGCAGAGTTTGACGGTATCTGTCTGTTTTGCGGTAAACCATAATCCCTGGCTAAACGCTCATTCCCCAGTGCTTCCAATTTATCTGTCACCGTCGCTGAAATATCAGGCAATGCCCTGCTCAGTGTTTCAGACGCATCAATTTCCCGATTAACCTCATCAGGCAGTGTGATATTGCGGGGTGGCTCATCTGGCTGCCGGGTAGGCACAATATTTGTCTTTCTGGAAATAATGCCTGCTTTAATTTGCAAACGATCCAGCGCCTGTTTTGCATCCGCCAATGGCACCAGACTATCGTCTGATTCCGGGAGGTCCAGCCTGAAACGCCCCTCACCCTGCGCAGCTATATCCTTAGCAACTATATCCTGAGCAATATGGCTACCGATATGTTCTGCACCATTTGGTTCATAAGCCGGGCCGGACAAACCACTCCCCTTGCTTTCTCTGCGGGCGGTTTTCTGGCTGCTGTTTTTCGCTTCAATTGCAGCATCCTGCTCTGCCTGCTGAGCAGTGTTATATCCATCAGCGGCAGCCTGCGCAGCCCGTTTCTTCTGTGACTGTGCCTCTTGCGACCGGAATTCTGCCCGGCTGCGGGCATCTGTAATATCCTGCTGTGCATTCCGTTGATTCTGTTCACTTCTGACAATACCCGCTTCTGATTTTTCCAGAGCTGTATCGATTTGATTCCGGTGTTGCAGAATAGATGAATTTGAAGACTCCAGTTGCTGATCGGCAAGGTTTTTTGCTTTATCCAGTTGTGACTGGAGATCATCCAACAACCTGCCCGCATAATCATGACGCCATTGTGTACCGGAATCTCCCTGATGGAGCCTGTTTGGCAGGTTATCAAGACTTTCCAGCGCCTTAGCTTTTGCCAGTAGATCATCAGTGATAGCCTGCTCCTCTTGCCTGATGACATCACGCTGTGACAGCCCGTTCGTATTCAGGGCATCAAGATCCGTTGCTGCCAGCTGATTCTGGGTATCCGCAATGGCCGCCAGTTGTTGATCTCTTTCCTGCATCAGTCGTTCACTGTCGGCTTCAGCATTTTCCTTATCATCCAGCACCTCACCAGCCACTGAGGTTTGTGGTGTCTGCTTCACTTTGACACTTCCAGAACGATTTGAGCATGCAACAATGTTATCCAGAATGTAACCTCGGCCATCACTTCTGCCGGTGCCGCTGAATGCCAGCCGGTTACTGCCGGCCTGTGCAATGAGTACCAGCTGTTTATGCTGCCAGGCGATACTATCGTCCGAAGATGAAAAGACAACCTGACCATTCCAGAGTACTTCTATACCGTTATCATCGGTGCTGCCTGCACGCGGTGCAAAGTCAAAATCAAGGATAATGACCTCTCCCGCTTTAAGCTGGCGGAGATCCTGATAAATAGTGGTGTTGGCATGAGCATCCAGTTCAGTCACATACCTGTCGTGGCCTGCGTCATCCAGCCCATAAGACGCCGCCGGATGCTGGACTTCAATGCCGTTGGTGGCTTGCCATCCCTGTGTACCGGCCTCAAAATCGCCGTTAATAATCAGGTTAGGCTTCTGATTTTTCGTGGGTTGATCTTCCCCGTTCATGATGGCTTCCAGCCTGCCGACATCCGGTGTTTTCAGCTGGCTCACCGAGGCATGCAGATCAGCGGAAAGCGTGGAGCTGACTTCACCGATTTCTTTCAGCTCAAATCCATTAATGCTGTTTATTTCCGGCAAATTGATGGCACCCCGCCCACGGTAACTGCCTGATGTATTGGCTTCATCACCATGAACCAGAAAGTTAATTCCCTGACTGCCCATCGCTCCCAGTAACGTCTGTTTGATATTACCGAACAGCGTTGCCAGTTTATGGCTTTCCGTATTGCTGGAGGCCAGCGCCAGATTGTAAAAATCGCCGTTACCGATTTGAATGGCAACGTTATTGCGGGCATAGGAAGCGTGAATATT
>NZ_CAWQJR010000032.1:0-10291 GCF_963894935.1 Xenorhabdus sp. PB61.4 | reverse complement strand
ATCTTACGCTTTCCTCTCAGAGTGTCAAGCCTTTATTTTCGCGGCTTTCAACTCTTGTCATCTCGACTTGTTTGTGTGTTTGTCGTGACAACGGATGCGCATTATAGGGAGTTTTCCGACGCTGGCAACAACTATTTCAAAAAAAGATTTCAACCGAGCAGTTATTAGACAAAAACAGCTTATCAGGCTTTTTTTAATCTAAAAAAACAGAAAAAGAGGTGGATTTTCCACCTCTTTTTTACCTTTATTATGTCTTTTATATTGCCCTAGTGACATTTTCACTCGATAAGTGCCTATATAGATAGCTATCTATAAGTCCCCACTGAGTAGACTGAGCAAAAAACATCATTGTTTTGCAATAATGTGGTCGTTTTCCAGATCCAATGTCACTAACTTACCGGGAATCAGTGCACCAGAAAGTATTTGTTGAGCCAATGGGTTTTCAATCTCTTGTTGGATAGCCCGTTTTAATGGACGTGCTCCATATACAGGGTCAAAACCCGCCTCACTCAGTTTCTCTAATGCCGACGATGTCATGGTGACTTGATAGCCCCGTTCTTCCAGACGCTTATATAAACGCTGCAACTGAATACTCGTGATGGATTTTAGATGTTCTTTTCCTAATGGATGGAATACCACGACCTCATCGATTCGGTTAATAAATTCAGGTCGGAAGTGATGGCCCACGATCTCCATCACCATATCTTTCATTCCGGCATAATCCAGTACGCCAAAGCGCTCCTGAATCATGTCTGAACCCAAGTTAGATGTCATAATTACAACAGTATTACGAAAATCAACCGTTCTCCCCTGACCATCGGTCAAACGGCCATCATCCAACACTTGCAACAATATATTGAAAACATCCGGATGCGCTTTTTCAACTTCATCCAGCAGGATAACTGAATAAGGGCGACGGCGTACTGCTTCTGTCAGATAGCCGCCTTCTTCATAGCCAATATATCCGGGAGGTGCACCCACCAGCCTGGAGACAGAATGTTTTTCCATAAATTCAGACATGTCGATACGTACCATTGCATCGTCACTGTCAAACAGGAAATTGGCTAATGCTTTACACAGCTCCGTTTTACCAACACCTGTCGGCCCTAAAAACATGAAAGAGCCAATCGGACGATTTGGATCCGATAAACCAGCACGACTACGGCGAATTGCGTTTGCTACTGCATCAACAGCCTCATTTTGCCCAATTACACGTTTATGTAATTCATGCTCCATACGCAATAGCTTATCTTTTTCACTTTCCAGCATTCTGGATACTGGAATTCCTGTCCAGCGAGCAAGGATTTCAGCAATTTCAGCATCAGTCACTTTGTTACGCAGCAATTTCATTGGATGATTTTCTGCTGTTGATGCTGCTGCTAGCTGTTTTTCCAGTTCTGGAATTTTCCCGTACTGGATTTCAGACATTCTTGCCAAGTCACCACCGCGACGGGCTTTTTCCAATTCTATACGGGCATTTTCTAATTCAGCTTTGATGTTTTGAGTACCGGTAAGTTCAGCTTTTTCCGCTTTCCACTCTTCTTCCAGTTCAGAATATTCGCGCTCTTTTTCCACCAGCTCTTCATTCAGCATATCAAGGCGCTTTTTACTCGCTTCATCCGATTCTTTTTTTAGCGCCTGCTGTTCGAGTTTTAACTGAATAATCCTGCGTTCCAAACGATCCAACGCTTCTGGTTTTGAATCCATCTGCATACGCAGGCTGGCTCCGGCTTCGTCAATCAAGTCAATCGCTTTATCAGGTAACATGCGATCTGAAATATAACGATGAGATAATGTCGCCGCTGCCACAATTGCCGGATCAGTTATCTGAACATGGTGGTGAAGTTCATAGCGTTCTTTAAGACCGCGTAGAATAGCAATAGTATCCTCAACGGTAGGCTCAGCAACATAAACCTTCTGGAAACGACGCTCCAGAGCCGCATCTTTCTCAATATATTGGCGATACTCGTCTAAGGTCGTCGCACCGACACAATGCAGCTCACCACGGGCTAGTGCTGGTTTCAGCATGTTACCGGCATCCATCGCGCCATCTGCCTTACCGGCACCTACCATCGTATGTAATTCATCGATAAACAGAATGACCGAACCTTCCTGTTTGGAGAGATCGTTCAAAACGCCTTTCAAACGTTCTTCAAATTCTCCCCGGTATTTAGCTCCCGCCAATAATGCTCCCATATCAAGGGACAGGACTCTTTTGTTTTTCAGCCCTTCAGGAACTTCACCATTAACAATCCGCTGTGCCAGCCCTTCGACGATAGCTGTTTTACCAACGCCCGGCTCACCTATCAAAACGGGATTGTTCTTGGTTCGGCGCTGCAATACCTGAATTGTCCGTCGAATTTCCTCATCACGCCCAATTACAGGGTCAAGTTTGCCTTGTTCGGCTCGTTCAGTGAGATCTATTGTGTACTTTTTTAGTGCCTGACGTTGGTCTTCGGCACTCTGATCATTTACTTTTTCACCACCGCGCATCATTTCTATTGCCTTAGTGATTTTGTCTTTTGTTGCTCCCGCAGCTTTTAATATGTCACTTAGCGTTCCACGCTCTTCCAGTGCTGCCAGAACAAAGAGTTCAGAAGAAATAAAGTTATCACCTGCTTTCTGAGCAAGTTTGTCGCACAGGTTTAAATAACGCCCTAATTCATTGGATACCTGTACATCACCGCCACTCCCTTCTACTTTTGGTAGTCTGTCCAAAGCTAGATTCAGTCGATCATGCAAGTTTCCTGTATCAATCCCGGCAGACATTAATAAAGGACGAACAGAGCCACCCTCTTGACTGAGCAATGCACTCATCAAGTGAATAGGTTCGATGAATTGATTATCACGCCCTAATGCGAAGGATTGGGCGTCAGCGAGAGCAAGCTGGAATTTATTAGTAAGACGATCCAGACGCATAACACCTCCAATACTGGTCAGAATTTGCTACTGGAGATTAAATAAGGTCATTCCTTAAATATTCAAGGTTCTCTGAAAAGTTAATTGGAAACTTGCGCTATGCGCCAAAGACCGCCCTGCGCGATAGATCACTTCAACCAGATTAAAGTTGCCATACGTCCGGTAACACCATCACGACGATAAGAAAAAAAAGTTTTTTCTTCTGAGACCGTGCAAGCCGCGCCTCCAAAAACATTTTTTATCCCAATAGACTTCAACTTTAATCTAGCCAGTAAATAGATATTTGCCAGAAATTTCATCCCATAAGGTGTAAAAGCCTGCTCCAGATTAGGATCTGTTGCCAGAAAGGCTTCCATAACCTCATGTCCGACCTCAAACTGTTCAGGGCCAATAGCAGGCCCCAGCCATGCCTGAATCATACCGGGTTTTGTCGTAAATTGAGCCACCGTATTTTCCAACACACCGGCACATAATCCACGCCATCCCGCGTGAGCTGCTGCGACTTCATCACCGTCGACGGAACAAAAAAGTACGGGCAGACAATCTGCTGTCATTACAGCACATACCTGCCCAACCTGATTGGTATAAACTGCATCAGCCTGATTATTTTCCACTGACTGCCCTTCTAGCCTGATAACCCGTGTTCCATGTACTTGTTCCAACCAAACAGGCTGCTGTGGCAATCGTGCATATTCCACCAACAGTTCACGGTTTCGCTCCACGTATAGAGGATCATCGCCAACGTGACTGCCTAAATTCAGGCTCTCATAGGGAGGGAGACTCATCCCCCCCGCACGGGTCGTACTACACGCGCCAACCCCCTCAGGCTGTGGCCAGTCAGGAAAAATCAGTGGTGTCATTTAACTACCAATCCATTTCATCTTTAAAAATTTCGGCATCCGCTTTCATCACATCAATCAACTTCACCATATCGTCAGGTAATGGCGCGTGCCATTCCATCTCAATACCTGTTATCGGATGATAAAGACGCAGCATAGTTGCGTGCAACGCCTGACGGTCAAAGTTGCGCATCACTTCGCGAAATTCCTCAGAAGCGCCTTTCAGAGGTCGAGGACGACCACCGTAAAGCTGATCTCCAACCAATGGATGTTTAATATGTGACATATGCACACGGATTTGGTGTGTTCTGCCCGTTTCCAGACGTAAACGAAGACGGGTATGTGCCCGGAAATGTTCCATAACCCGATAGTGAGTCACGGCAGGTTTACCCATTGGGTGAACAGCCATGTGTGTCCGCTTTGTCGGATGGCGAGATATCGGTTCTTCTACGATCCCACCTGCTGTCATATGCCCCAACGCAATGGCTTCGTATTCACGGGTAATTTCACGTAATTGCAGTGATTCGACCAGGCGAGTCTGTGCCGGAACTGTTTTTGCAACTACCATCAGGCCTGTCGTATCCTTATCAAGACGGTGGACAATGCCTGCCCGGGGAACATCTGCAATCTCCGGATAGCGATATAGCAGAGCATTCAGTATCGTGCCATCAGGGTTTCCGGCCCCCGGGTGTACAACTAAATCACGTGGTTTATTAATAACCAGAATATCGTCATCTTCATAGACAACGTTCAGTTCTATATCCTGCGGTTCCCAACGGGCATCTTCTTCAATGATAGCATCAATAGAAATTTCTTCTCCGCCCAGTACTTTTTCCTTTGGCTTATTAATTATTTTGCCATTAACCTGAACTTTATCATTCAAAATCCACTCTTTTATACGTGAGCGGGAATAATCAGGTAACAATTCAGCCAAAGCTTGATCTAAACGCTGACCGAGCTGAGATTCAGCGACTGTCGTATTAAGTCGTATTTGTTGTGCCATATATAACTTCTATATTTTACGTTGAGTTTTGACGGCGAGGCCGTTTCATTTAAAATAGTGTGCTATTGTACTCTATCTTTCGCCGGGAGCTTCGCGGATAGTCTCCCAGAAAACAATCAGAGGGTAATCAACACGTGATGATTCGCATGAAATATCTGGTGGCAGCGACCACATTGAGCCTGGTTTTATCTGGGTGCTCCAGCAATAAAGAGGCTGTTCCTGATATCCCGCCATCTCAAATTTATTCAAACGGGCAGGAAAAACTGCAAGACGGTAACTATAAAGCGGCTATCAAGCAATTGGAATCCCTGGATAACCGTTATCCTTTCGGACCCTATTCTCAGCAGGTTCAGCTGGATTTAATTTATGCTTATTATAAATCAGCAGAATTTCCTCTCGCTCTTGCATCCATTGAACGTTTCATGCGCCTGAACCCAACCCACCCGCATATTGACTATGTAATGTATATGCGTGGTCTGGTATTACAGGCGATGGATGATAACCTTCTGCAGGACTTTTTGGGCCTTGACCGCTCAGACCGTGATCCTGAAAATGCCCGTGCCGCATTCCGCGATTTCAGTCAATTGGTACGTTATTACCCTAACAGCCAGTATGTAGCCGATGCCTACAAACGTTTAGTCTTTCTGAAAGATCGTTTAGCTAAACATGAGCTTGCCGTTGTTCAATATTACACTAAACGTGGCGCTTACGTCGCAGTCGTCAACCGTACAGAGCAAATGCTACAGAATTATCCGGATACCCAATCAACCAGAGAAGCGCTGCCTTATATGGAAAAGGCATACAAAGCTCTGGGGCTTGAAACCGAAGCACATAAAGTTGCGGCATTAATTGCAGCCAATCCAGTCTAGAATTTCGAAAGCACGTCGTTTCAAAAGAACGTCATAAAAATAGCAGCTATGTGGCTGCTATTTTTTTAGGGGAGAACATTATAACCGGACAGAAATCTATTTAAATTCCAGAATTATTTCTTAAGTTGATAATACCATAACTGATCGATAATGACGCATTACTTCTCTCTTAGCAACAAATATTGTCCATATCTTCATCATTAATCACAATTTCGCTTATCCACGTCAGCATTCCCGAATAAAAGTGATTTAGATCATTCTTTTTCTCCAAAAGCGAGTTATGCTGGAGCCATCAAAGACGGAGCAACAGAAGAAAGAGGTAACTATATGTTAGTAAACATAACCAGCAAACAAATGGAAATTACCCCCGCGATTCGTAGTCATGTGGAAGACCGTCTAAATAAGTTGAACAAATGGCAAGTCAATCTAATCAATCCACATATTGTACTTTCAAAAGAGCCACAAGGATTTTTGGTCGATGCCACGATTGGCACGCCAAATGCTACGCTGGTTGCAAGTGCCAAACATGAAGATATGTATGCTGCTATCAATGAATTGCTGATGAAATTAGAACGCCAACTTAATAAAGTTCAGCATAAAGGAGAAGCCCGCAGAGCAGAGCATAGTGTGAAAGAATCCAATCTTAATCTGGAAATATAACCTGTTTTGTTTTCTCAACGCGCTCAATGAGCGCGTTTTATTGTTCTTTTATTTCTGTATCCCTTTTCCCCATCTATTGACATACCTCAGCAAATAGGTTAATTAAAGTACACTATTTGATTCTGCAAATATTAAGATATAAATGACATGAATATTAAACTGTTTTTCTTCTTTTTCTTTTTTACCTTCCTATGAGGGGGTTTCTCGTTTTTAAAAGATAAAAAGAAGACGAACAAGAAAACCTCCCTACCAACGGGAGGTTTTTTTTTAAGACCATAATTTATAGCCCCGCTAGATTACGGGTTGCAATTTGAAAGATACAAATTACTTTTATAATAAAAATGTCAGGAATGTACTATGGAACGAGATTTAATTAACATTCGTAAAAAAATCAGCAGCATTGATGCTGATTTACTGGATCTACTAGCACAACGCCGGCAATTAGCCTGTGATGTTGCACAGACAAAACTTCATGATAATCGCCCGATACGGGATAAAAATCGGGAACGAGAATTACTGGATGTGTTAATTGATAAAGGTAAGTCTCGTGGGTTGGATGGGTTTTACATTACCCGTCTGTTCCAAATGATCATTGAAGATTCAGTACTGACACAACAAGCCCTGCTACAGCAACACCTGAACCAGACGCCTTATGATACGGCACGAATTGCCTTTCTTGGCCCAAAAGGCTCTTATTCTCACCTTGCAGCCCGTCAGTTTTCGGCACGACATTTCAATCAGTTAATTGAATGTAGCTGTCATAAATTTCCTGATATCTTTTCATTAGTGGAAATTGGTCAGGCTGATTACGGTATCCTGCCGCTGGAAAACACCAGTTCCGGAGCAATAAATGATGTTTATGACCTATTACAGCACACTCCATTATCTTTGGTAGGAGAAATTACTCTTCCGATCAATCACTGCTTATTGGTTAGCAAAGAGAGTGATATTTCTAAGATAAAAACAGTCTACAGTCACCCTCAGCCATTCCAGCAATGCAGCCAATATCTTAATCAATTCCCACACTGGAATATCATCTATTGTGAAAGTACTGCCGTTGCCATGCAAAAGGTAACTGAGATAGATTCACCAGATGTGGCAGTATTAGGAAGTGAAGCCGGAGGCGCACTTTACGGACTGAAGGTTTTAGAAAATAATCTGGCAAACCAACAAAATAACAGCACCCGTTTTATTGTTGTCGCCCAGAAACCGATTGAAGTATCAGATCAAGTTCCAGCAAAAACGACTTTTATTATGTCCACGGGACAGCAAGCTGGTGCTCTGGTTGACGCACTCATTATCTTAAAAAAGCACAATATTATTATGAGTAAACTGGAATCACGCCCGATAAACGGTAAGCCATGGGAAGAGATGTTTTATATTGATGTTCAGGCCAATATTCGTTCCATAAAAATGCAACAGGCTCTTAAAGAATTGTCTGGAATCACCCACTTTTTGAAAATATTAGGATGTTATCCCTCAGAAAATGTCCCCTCGGTCGATCCATTCTGAATAGTAAACCGGATGGCAACATCCGGCTTTTCCTTCACAGCAACCGATTCACTTATACCCGATTATCATTAGCCTGCTGTAAGAGTGCCCGGCTTTCTTTCATAAACCGGTTTGCTTCATCACCAAACCATTCGCTCACCTGATTAAAGCTTGCAATAAATGCTTTTTTATCCTGATCTTCCAAAAGCGCCAAAGCCTGACCGAAGCTCTGATGATAACGACGAATCAGTTCGAGATTTTCAGGACTGGACATAATAATATCTGCATACAATTGTGGATCCTGAGCAAATAATCGGCCAACCATAGCCAATTCCAGACGATAAATGGGTGAAGACAGCGCTAATAGTTGCTGTAGGTCGATATCTTCTTTTAACAGATGCCGTCCATAAGAAAAAGTGGTGAAATGACGTAGTGCCTGAATAAAACTCATATTTTTATCATGCTGATCTGCATCGATTTTATGTAGTCGAGCACCCCATACTGATATTTGTTCCAGAAACCACTGGTATGATTCGGGCTGTCGGCCATCACAAAAAACAACCACTTGTTTAGCAAAACTTCCTACATCCGGCCCAAACATCGGGTGTAATCCCAAAACAGGCCCTTTGTGTACATCAAGCATAGCCTGAAGTGGCTTTTGTTTGATAGAAGCCAAATCCACCAAAATGCACTCTTCAGGCAAAGGGGGTAAACGGTGGATAATATCTTCAGTTAAATGAATAGGTACGCTGATAATGACCATACCAGCACCAGCTAAAATAGTTTCAGCCTGCTCCCAGTCATTCGCCTCAAGGATCCTGACTTCGTAATCTGATAAGGTCAATAACCGGTTAAATAACCGGCCCATTTTTCCAGAACCACCAACAATAACAATAGGCCCTATATCAGCATTGAGCTTTTTGAAGCCTTTATCATTTTCACTGGCATAAGACTCACGCATAATACGGCGCAGAATATCTTCAATTAAATCGGGAGAAATCCCCAGTATTTCTGCCTCCTGGCGGCGAGAAGCCAGCATACTGGCCTCCCTTTCGGGTGCATAAATCGGTAAACCAAGCTGACTCTTAACCTCACCGACTTCAGCAACCAAATCCATCCGTCTGGAAAGTAAATTGAGCAGAGCTTTGTCTACCTCATCAATTTTTTCCCGCAATTGCGATAATTCTGCTGCCATGTCAATTACCCTGCCTGTTTCATCGTTATGTTTCGTTTTGATAAATGTGGCTTGATTTGCTGATGTAACTTTCTTAATACCTGCTCCGTCGTTTCCCAGCTAATACAAGCATCAGTGACAGAAACACCATATTGCATTTCAGAACGGGTTAGCTCGGAAGACTGGTTTCCTTCATTAATATGACTTTCTAACATGATACCAATGATGGATTGATTCCCTTGCATAATTTGCTCAGCGACAGAATCCACAACAACACTTTGACGACGAAAATCTTTATTAGAGTTACCGTGACTACAATCAATCATCAGTGATGGAACTAAACCTGCCTTAACCATCTGATTTTCACAGTCACGCACATGCTCAGCACTATAATTAGGCTCTGCTCCACCACGTAATATTATATGGCCGTTTGGATTACCCCGGGTTTGCAGCAGGCACACCTGACCAGACTGATTTATTCCCATAAAGCGATGTGGCATTGAGGCAGCTTTCATCGCATTAATTGCTGTATTTAAATTACCATCTGTACCATTTTTAAAACCAACTGATACTGATAAGCCTGAAGCCATCTCACGGTGAGTCTGAGATTCAGTCGTTCTTGCTCCAATCGCTGACCAACTAAAAAGATCGCCCAAATATTGAGGATTGTTAGGATCAAGTGCTTCATTTGCCAGTGGCAACCCCATTTCTACCAGATTCAGTAATAAACGACGGGCAATATGTAATCCGCCATCCATATCAAACGACCCATCCATGTAAGGATCACTGATCAAGCCTTTCCAGCCAACAGTAGTACGAGGTTTTTCGAAATAGACACGCATAACAATATACAGACAATCGCTCAGTTCGGCAGAAAGTGATTTCAGGCGTTGGGCATAATCAAGAGCGGCATCCACATCATGAATAGAACATGGGCCACATACCACCAACAAACGGGGATCATCATGATGGATGATATCTGCAATAGTATTACGCGCGTTTGTAATAGCATTCAAGTCACTGCTACTCAATGGATATTTTAGTTTCAGCTCTTCCGGTGTAATCAGAACTTGTTCATCGAGAATGTGAATGTTATTAAGCGCATCTTTTTGCATGATCATTTTTCATACCTGCTTTATTTGTCTGTTTAAGTTTTTAGCGTCTGCCGGATAACATACCACGCTCCGTAAAGAATACAATCCGATTGTTTATATTTTTTTACGGAAGTGTAAATATTATTTTACACCAAACCTTTCTGGTAATTGATATTAATCAATGCATAAATAATTCACATATATTCTAATTATCAATAGAAATATATTAAACAACCTAAACG
>NZ_CAWQJR010000031.1:0-10367 GCF_963894935.1 Xenorhabdus sp. PB61.4 | reverse complement strand
TAATAATATTAACATGTGTTTTTAATGTTAAGTCGAAACTATAAAAAAACATTTATGAAGAATGGTTGAATAACTCTGTCTAAAAGAAGTCGGTTATCAACGTTCATTTTTTACTCATTCATTAAGGATAGATATGATAACGCTGCAATTTGCCATAA
Source organism: Xenorhabdus sp. PB61.4 (assembly GCF_963894935.1). NCBI lineage: Bacteria > Pseudomonadati > Pseudomonadota > Gammaproteobacteria > Enterobacterales > Morganellaceae > Xenorhabdus > Xenorhabdus sp. PB61.4. The sequence goes on along the minus strand of NZ_CAWQJR010000031.1, from coordinate 10,209 downwards.
TAATTATATGCTTATTGATAGGTACGCGTTATGCGGGCATGGGATTGGGGCTGATCAGTGGCATCGGGCTTTTTATACTGACATTTATTTTTGGATTAGAGCCAGGTAAGCCACCAGTTGATGTAATGCTAACTATTCTTGCAGTGATCGGCTGCGCATCTGTTTTACAAACTGCGGGTGGCCTGAATGTGATGATGCAGTGTGCTGAACGCCTTCTACGCCGCCATCCACAACACATTACTATTTTAGCTCCACTCACTACATGGATGTTAACTTTCCTTTGTGGTACAGGCCATGTGGTTTATACCATGTTCCCTATCATCGGTGATATTGCCTTAAAAAAAGGCATTCGCCCTGAACGTCCGATGGCAGTCGCATCTGTTGCCTCACAAATGGCAATTACTGCCTCTCCCGTTTCTGTTGCCGTCGTTTCTTTAGTATCAATTATCGCGGCCAGTCATGGTATCGGCCATGCCTACGGGATCTTAGAAATCCTGACCATTTCAATTCCTGCATCACTGACCGGGGTTGTACTTGCTGCATTATGGAGTTTACGCCGAGGTAAAGATTTAGATAAAGACGAAGAATTTCAGGAAAAAATTAAAGATCCTAAACAACGAGAATTTATCTACGGTAATTCAGAAACTCTGTTAGATCAGGTCTTTCCTAAACAGGCATACAGAGCCACCTGGATCTTTTTCGCTGCCATTGCAATCGTGGTATTGTTCGGTTCATGCACTGAACTACGGCCTGTTTTTGAAGTAAAAGGTGAATTAAAGCCACTCTCTATGAATCTGGTTATCCAGATGATGATGCTGATCGCAGGTTCAATCATTTTGATGACCTGTAAAGTCAAAACCAGCGAAATAGCTAATAGCGCCGTATTCAAAGCCGGAATGGTTGCTATCTTTTCTGTTTTTGGCGTTGCATGGATGAGTGATACCTTCTTTCATTCACATTTAGGCGATTTGAAACTGGTACTGGAAGATATTGTTCAGGCAAAACCCTGGACTTATGCATTAGTGCTGTTTCTGGTGTCAAAATTAGTTAACAGCCAGGCCGCAGCTTTGACCGCAATTGCTCCAATGGGATTACAACTTGGTGTTGATCCTAAACTTTTAATTGCCTTCTTTCCGGCGGCTTATGGTTATTTTGTTTTGCCTACCTATCCAAGTGATTTGGCCTGCATCGGTTTTGACCGTTCAGGTACAACAAAAATCGGGAAATTTATCATCAACCATAGCTTTCTTGTGCCGGGCCTGATTGGTGTTAGCAGTGCCTGTACAGTAGGGTATGTCTTAGTCAGCACTTTTATGTGATCCACGGAGTGGACTGACAGAATAGCTCGCTGATTGCGGGCTATTTATTTTTCTGAAAGAGAAACTAAAAAGGCCAGCAAATTGCTGGCCTATAACTTTCGGATGTAGCAAAAGCGTATTATTTAGCGCCCAGACGCTCTTTAATACGAGCTGCCTTACCAGAACGCTCACGCAGGTAGTACAGTTTAGCTCTGCGAACAGCACCACGACGTTTAACATGGATGCTGTCTACGACTGGGGAGTGAGTCTGGAATACACGCTCAACGCCTTCGCCGTTAGAAATCTTACGAACAGTGAATGCAGAGTGCAGACCGCGGTTACGAATCGCGATAACCACGCCCTCGAATGTCTGCAGACGCTTTTTAGAACCTTCAACGACCCATACCTTAACTTCCACGGTGTCACCCGGACGGAATGAAGGTACGTCTTGCTTCATCTGCTCTTGTTCAAGTTGTTTAATAATGTTGCTCATAATAACTCTCTTACCCTAGGTAAACTGATATATCAGAGACATTCCTTTATTGGACATGTCTAGATTAATTCGTTGCCTGATCCTGATATTCCTGTTGGAATTCAGCCAGCAACATCCTTTGCTCGTCAGTCAGAGCTAGGCTTTCTAGAAGTTCGGGCCTTCTTAGCCAAGTACGACCCAGTGATTGTTTCAAGCGCCAGCGATCAATTTGGGCATGATTTCCTGACAGTAAAACTGACGGGACTTCCATCCCATCCAACACTTCAGGGCGGGTATAATGCGGGCAATCCAACAGCCCGTCAGCAAACGAGTCCTCTTCTGCCGATGCCTGACGCCCCAACACCCCCGGAATAAACCGGGATATGGAATCAATCATTGTCATCGCAGGAAGTTCTCCCCCGCTGAGAACGTAATCACCGATAGACCATTCTTCGTCAATTTCGGTTTGGATAACGCGCTCATCAATACCTTCATAGCGGCCGCAAACCAGAATTAATTTCTCATTTGCTGCCAGTTCGCAAACTCCCTGTTGGTCGAGTTTACGTCCCTGAGGTGAAAGATATATCACCTTTGCACCAACACCAGCCGCTGCTTTAGCTGCCTGAATGGCTTCCCGTAATGGTTGCACCATCATCAGCATGCCAGGACCACCACCATAAGGGCGATCATCCACAGTACGATGCCTGTCGTAGGTAAAATCCCGCGGACTCCAGCAATCGATACTGAGCAGGCCATTTTTCACTGCCCGACCAGTTACCCCGTAATCGGTTATTGCGCGGAACATTTCAGGAAACAGGCTAATTACCCCAATCCACATATAGCGTCCCACTTCTCAACCGGTTTACCGGAGATTAAAAACTAGGATCCCAATCTACTTCAATAATTTTGGTAGCGAGATCAACTTTCTTGATAACCTGCCCATCAAGAAACGGAATCAACCGCTCCTTGATACCGAATGCATCTTTCAGGTTTGCCTTTATTACCATCACATCGTTCGACCCGGTTTCCATCATATCCTGGACAATGCCAAGGTTATAACCCGCCGTATTGATTACCTGGCAACCCGTGAGGTCTTTCCAGTAATAATCACCGTCTTCCAGTGTTGGTAATTGGGATGAGTCCACCACTACTTCACTGTTAGTGAACAGATTAGCGGCATCCCGATCATCAATACCTTTAATTTTGATGATCAAATCCTGATTGTGATATTTCCATGTTTCCAGCTCAACGTGTTGCCACTGGCCGGAACGCTGAATAAACCACGGCTGATATTCAAAGATGTCTTCGGCTTGTTCGGTGGAGGAAAAAACTCTGAGCCAACCACGTATGCCGTACGCTGACCCTAATTTCCCCAACACGATTGGATCAACAGGGTGCTCCAGGCCAGATTGTTTGCTCATTGTTACCACCGCGACAGATTAAGCTGCTTTTTTAGCGTCTTTGATCAGTGCCGCAACACGATCAGACACAGATGCACCCAGACCAACCCAATGTTCGATACGGTCCAGATCTAAACGCAGAGCTTCAGCATTCCCTGATGCGATAGGGTTGAAGAAACCAACGCGCTCAATGAAGCGACCATCACGCGCATTGCGGCTGTCGGTCACTACTACTTGATAAAACGGACGCTTTTTAGCGCCACCACGAGCTAAACGAATTGTTACCATAACATCCTCATTAGTTATCAAAACAACCAGACTCCATCGAGGAACGGAGTCCGGCTGTCCATGAAAAAGCCCGAAAATTTTACTCACTTTGGCGCAAAAAGCAATCCAAAGAGCATTTTCTTTCGAAATTTGTTGATTATCGCCCCATGAAACCAGGTGGCAGCATGCCTTTCATGCTCCGCATCATTTTTGCCATTCCACCCTTCTTCATCTTTTTCATCATGCGCTGCATTTCATCAAACTGTTTCAGTAAACGGTTAACATCCTGCACCTGGGTACCGGAACCCATTGCAATACGGCGTTTGCGCGATCCTTTGATAATTTCTGGCTTTTCACGTTCCTTGCGGGTCATTGAATTGATGATAGCTTCCATCTTAACCAGAACTTTGTCATCCATTTGAGATTTGACAGCATCAGGAACCTGAGACATGCCCGGCATCTTGCTCAACATACTCGCCATACCGCCCATGTTGCGCATTTGCTTAAGCTGATCAAGAAAATCAGTTAAATCAAAGCCATCACCTTTTTTCAGTTTTGATGCCAGTTTTTCCGCCTGACTCCGATCAACTTTGCTTTCGATCTCTTCAATTAAGGAGAGCATATCGCCCATCCCTAAAATCCGCGATGCAATGCGGTCAGGATGGAAAGGTTCCAGAGCATCTGTCTTTTCGCCAACACCAAGGAATTTAATTGGCTTACCCGTGATATGCCGGATAGAAAGTGCTGCACCGCCACGAGCATCACCATCGACTTTAGTCAGTACAACCCCTGTCAGTGGTAACGCTTCATTAAATGCTTTGGCCGTGTTTGCAGCATCCTGCCCCGTCATTGCATCGACAACGAACAGAGTTTCAATAGGTTTGATTGCCGCATGAACGTCTTTAATTTCATCCATCATGGCTTCATCGACATGCAGACGCCCTGCTGTATCGACCAAAAGCACATCATAGAATTTCAGTTTGGCATGCTGGGTGGCTTTATTAACAATATCAACTGGTTTTTCTTGTGGATCTGACGGGAAAAAATCAATTCCAACGGTTTCTGATAACGTTTCAAGCTGCTTGATCGCTGCCGGGCGATATACGTCAGCAGAAACAACCAGTACTTTTTTCTTACTTTTTTCTTTCAGCAGTTTACCCAGTTTTGCAACGCTGGTTGTTTTACCGGCACCCTGTAAACCCGCCATCAGAATGACTGCCGGGGGCTGAACAGCAAGATTCAATTCGCTGTTCACCTCTCCCATCGCCTTTACCAGTTCATTTTGAACAATTTTGACGAATTCCTGCCCGGGGGTTAGACTTTTGTTAACTTCATGTCCTACCGCGCTTTCTTTGACTCTTGAAATGAAATCACGCACTACAGGTAACGCAACATCCGCTTCAAGTAAAGCCATGCGAACTTCGCGCAGCGTATCTTTAATATTGTCTTCAGTCAGCCGTCCACGACCGCTGATATTGCGCAATGTGCGCGATAGTCTGTCAGTTAAATTATCAAACATTGTCTCAGCTCAGATATCTACAAGTGGGTCTACCTGTAAGGCAAATTTAGTGAATTATAACACGATGATTATGTAATCTCTGCAAAGAGATTCCCAAGTATGATTAACAACGGTTGGAGGCTATCCTCGCTGACGGTATACTTAAATTTTAAGTTAACTCTAATACTATTGCGAAAACGAAAAACTTTATGCCAGTATTTTCAATCATTGCCTCACTTGCTTATCTCATTAGCCTGACGCTCATCGTGCCGGGCTTATTGCGGCAACAAAACAGTTATCAAAAACTGGCTCTGCTTTTCGCAATTGTCGCTCTCTTCAATCATGGGATATCCCTAAAATATCAGGTGTTCCATGTCAGTAGTGGCCAAAATCTGACATTGCTGAATTTAGGTTCTATGGTTAGCTTACTGGTCTGTATCATCATGACGATTGTTGCCTTTCGTGGCCGTGCCTGGTTTTTACTGCCGATTGTTTACAGCTTTGCCGTGATAAATTTGATACTTGCAAGCATGGTACCCGGTGAATTCATTACTCATCTTGAAGGAAGCATTGGTCTATTTATACATATTGGGCTGGCATTACTGGGGTATGCCACGTTACTGATTGCAGCACTTTATGCGCTACAGATTAGCTGGCTGGATAATCGGCTGAAAAAGAAAAAGCTCACTTTCTCGCCTGGAATGCCTCCGTTAATGACTATTGAGCGCAAAATGTTTCACATTATCCAGGTTGGCGTAGTTTTACTAACATTGACGTTATGTACAGGCATCATGTATATGGATAATGTTTTCAATAAAGAAAATATCCATAAATCGGTTTTGTCCCTCCTCGCATGGTTTATCTATATCATGTTGCTTTGGGGACACTATCGTGAGGGATGGCGCGGTAAACGTGTTATTTGGTTTAATTTGATTGGTGCATTTATCCTGACACTTGCTTTTTTTGGTAGCAGATTGTTGCAGGAATTCATGACTTATTAAACCCGCAGCCAGCTTATATAAACATTAGGAAGGAACTCTGCTTTGGAGCATGTCTCAACAGGCACATTAATTATTGTTCTTGTCATCATGGTTATCATTTCTGCCTACTTTTCTGCCTCAGAAACCGGCATGATGACAATAAACCGTTATCGCTTACGTCATTTAGCTAAACAGGGTAGCAATCCTGCACGAAGAGTAGAATCACTGCTCCGCCATCCTGACAGGCTCATCAGCCTGATCCTGATCGGTAATAACCTTGTCAATATTCTGGCATCCTCACTGGCTACCATTGTGGGTATGCGTCTTTATGGCGATGCCGGGGTTGCAATCGCAACCGGGATACTAACTTTTGTGATTCTGGTTTTCGCGGAAGTTATGCCTAAAACTATCGCCGCGCTATACCCGGAAAAAGTTGCCTTTCCAAGCAGTTTATTATTGCGCCCACTACAGAAAATCATGCTGCCACTTGTATGGGCGTTTAATAAGATCACTTTACTGTTTATGCGCTGTCTGGGGATCAAAGCTTCTGGCATTCGTAATGATTCAGTCAGTAAAGATGAACTGAGAACGATTGTTAATGAATCAAACACCAACCTCTCACGCCGTAATCAGGATATGCTGATCTCGATACTGGATCTTGAGAAAGTCACTGTTGGTGACATTATGGTTCCCCGTAATGAAATTGTCGGTATTGATATTAATGATGACTGGAAATCCGTCATACGTCAGTTAACGCATTCACCACATGGCAGAATTGTGTTGTACCGGAATTCACTGGATGATGCCATTGGCATGCTGCGTGTGCGTGAAGCCTACCGTCTCATGATGGAGAAAAAAGAATTTACGAAAAAAAATCTGATCAGAGCCGCGGATAAAATTTATTTCATTCCTGTCAGTACACCATTAAATGCTCAGTTGGTTAATTTCCAGCGCAATAAGCAAAAAGCGAGTCTGGCTGTTGATGAGTATGGGGACATTCAGGGGCTAGTAACTGTAGAAGACATTCTGGAAGAAATCGTTGGTGATTTTACTACTTCTATGTCTCCTTCTCTGGCAGAAGAAGTCTTACCTCAAAGTGATGGTACGGTTCTGGTGGACGGTACAGCCAATATCCGTGAATTAAATAAAGCATTTGATTGGACACTGCCGGCTGACGGACCACGCACAATGAACGGCATGATTCTGGAAGAGTTAGGCGAGATCCCGGAGTTGAATGTTCAGGTGCAGATTAACGATTACAATTTTGAAATTCTTTCTGTCAATGACAATGTTATCAAAAAAGTACGTGTAACCCCGATGAAGAAGGGAGCAGCTAAAAATACTAAAACCAGCAGCTGATTGATAACATAACAAATCTGGCCGTAGAACGGTATTTTTACGGCCAGAATAACAAGTCTTACTATATTCAGCTTAATTCAACTCACACTACACTTGCAGTTCAACCAGTTTTTCTTCCGGTAAAGCCAGTTCGTCATTTTTATTAACACGAACATCTGCATCCAGAATGTGGCGGGCGATATCCTGTGCTTCCTGCAAAGAATGCATTTCATAAGTACCACACTGATAAACATTCAATTCAGGAATTTGTTTCTGATTCTGGACTTTCAGTACATCAGCCATCGCACCTTTCCATGCTTCAGCAACTCTGGATTCATCTGGAGCGCCAATTAAGCTCATGTAAAAACCAGTACGGCATCCCATTGGAGAAATATCGATAATTTCAACTCCAGCGCCATTCAGGTGGTTGCGCATAAAACCGGCAAATAAGTGTTCAAGTGTGTGAATGCCTTTTTCTGGCATGACTTCTTTGTTAGGAATACAAAAACGTAGGTCAAATACTGTGATAGTATCACCGTGAGGTGTTTTCATCATCTTGGCAACTCTAACGGCTGGTGCAGACATACGCGTATGGTCAACGGTAAAACTGTCCAATAAAGGCATGATCTTAATCTCCTCAGACATCAGATTTTTTTACGAAAAAAATTTTTCAGATAAATGAAACCTTTTTAATTACAGCAGGTCTTAATTAATGAAGACGCGCAAAATTGTTATCATCCTTATTTTTCTAAGAGACTTTTTTAATTCGGCCACCACTCGGTGGCCATTTTTATTTTTAAGACTCTGCATGTAATTTTAGATAATCATCAAAACTCATGTTGTCTTGCTGTTCCAAATTACGTTGTCGTTCTACTGAAGCTTCACGCTCCGCAGAAAAACGTTCATCGTTGAGTATACTATACGGCTCGTTGACTAACTCCAGATAATATTTATTAGCCAACTCCAATCCAAAACCATCAATCCCCTGAGTTTTCATCCGTTCTAATACACGGGCAGAAAATGTCAGCGATGGATCTTCAAACATACCAACCAGTTCCTTACAAACTGACTGATATTGTGACCCAGAGCAACTATCCAGGACCTCAGCAACACGTTCCAGATCTGCAAATAATTCCAGACCGACTACCTTGAGCGGTTGCAGTTCAATCCCATGACCAATACCAACATGAAGATCCGGTCTACGCCCTTCAAGGATCACTTTATTCCAGTTTTTACGGCAACAATCCAATTCTTCACTGCTCATTTCAGGCGAATCAGCCACTGCACACCATATCAGAAATAAATCCAGAAAACGGATCTGAGTTTCATCGACGCCAATCGATGTGAATGGATTGATATCTAGAGAACGAACTTCAATATATTCCACCCCTCCACGAAGTAAGGCATCAGAAGGCGTTTCTCCCTCTTCAGCAACTCGTTTAGGGCGTATAGGTGCATATAGTTCATTCTCTATCTGAAGAACGTTCGTATTCAGCTGTAGATACTTACCATCTTTTTTAATTCCCAGTGCTGCGAACTCATCCGACGGCTTGTGAATTGCTTTTTTAAGACCTTTTACATATGTATGAAGGCTATTAAAAGTAATATTCAGATCACTCTGTGATTTGTTGGTATACCCTAAGTCACTCATTCTCAAAGAAGTCGCGTAAGGTAAATAACAGGTTCCTTTTTCAGTCTGCTCAAAGGATAGCGCTGTATCTCTCCCGCGTAGAAACGAGGAACAAATTGCCGGTGATGCACCAAACAAGTATGGGATTACCCAACCGAACCGATAGTAATTGCGGATCAGTTTAAAATATCCTGCTGAAATTTGTTCTTTACCACTTTCTGCATCTTTTACACCTAACCATGCCTGCCAGAAGCTGATCGGTAGTGAAAAATTATAGTGCACGCCAGAGATGGTCTGCATCAATGCACCATAACGATTTTTCAACCCCTCCCTATACAGGGTCTTAAAACGCCCGATATTGGATTGGCCATACTGCGCCAGCGTAATGTCATCTTCCTTACCAATGAAGCATGGCATACTTAAAGGCCAGTTTTTTTCATTAACCAGATTCTTAGCAGTGTATCGGTGTAAGTCTTTAAGAAAATCTATAGTTCTTTTTATATCACTATCAACAGGGGTGATAAACTCCAACAAAGATTCAGCAAAATCAGTTGTAATCCATTTATGTGTTAAAGAAGCACCTAGAGATTCTGGATGCTTTGTCATAGCTAAATGACCGTCTGGAGTAACACGCAATGTTTCACGTTCAATACCGCGACAAATGCCATCTAACACGGCCGGATTTGCCTCTAACCATGACAATGCTTTTGATACATCCGGGATCAATTTGACCTCCCGTGGAGTTTTAATAAGATGATTATTGAGCACTTACTTTATATCAAACAAGCCAAATTGTCGCTGACTACATAGCGATGAAGATATGTTATTGAACAAAACACAAACACTAAATGGTAAAATAAATATAATGTATAAAACACAAAACGAAAAACCCCCGCCTTAATAGGCAGGGGTTCATCTAATATGGTGCATCCGGGAGGATTCGAACCTCCGACCGCTCGGTTCGTAGCCGAGTACTCTATCCAGCTGAGCTACGGATGCATCGTCAATTTTTTATGTTCTGTTCAGGTGCTGTCGCTTGCCCGATTTTCCAGAATTGAATACCCGATAAATCGAGATATTTAATATGGTGCATCCGGGAGGATTCGAACCTCCGACCGCTCGGTTCGTAGCCGAGTACTCTATCCAGCTGAGCTACGGATGCATTTTTAATTTTTTATGTTCTGTTCAGGTGCTGTCGCTTACCCGATTTTTCAGAATTGAATACCCGATAAATCAGATATATTTAATATGGTGCATCCGGGAGGATTCGAACCTCCGACCGCTCGGTTCGTAGCCGAGTACTCTATCCAGCTGAGCTACGGATGC
>NZ_CAWQJR010000030.1:0-10453 GCF_963894935.1 Xenorhabdus sp. PB61.4 | reverse complement strand
TGCTGTGACATAGCCTTTTGTTCCTTTATTTCTCTATTTTTGACGACTTAAAGTTATAAAGGAGCGGCTATGTCATTTCAACTCATCATAAAAGTCGAGCATCGCGTTAATCTGTATGTAAATATGATAAATCTACTTGTGGGTATGAATTAATTTCATACCGTATTTTATTGTCCTTTCAAGATGGTTTTTGATTAAAGGTAAGCAAAGTTCTCTGAACCATTTATGTTCTGGATCTTCATGGTGTTTAGCATGCCAGAGTAAATAGTATTGTTGTGGTTTGATCTCGATAGGTAGGGCTTTTATTTTCAAATCATACTGTTGAGAAAAATTAGCTGCAATATGTAGTGGCATGGTTAGCATTGTGTCCGTTTTTAATAACAACTCAATGGCTGACTGGAAAAAGGGTACGGTTGCAAAAATATGGCGTTTTAGGTTCATCATCGCTAATTGTTGATCAATCGGGCTGTTTTTATCTCCGCCGCCACTGATGAGAATATGTCGGCCATTAATATAGTTATTGACTGTCATATTGTTATCAAAATGAGGATGGTCGTTCCTGAATACTACTACAAGCGGGTCTTCCGCCATTAAATTCCCGTATAAATTATCGGGTACTGAATCAGCAATTGTTGCTACTAAATCCACATCCTGCTCAGCTACGTTATACAGGTTATCTTTATGCCACTGTTTATATTCAATACTGACATTAGGTGCTTCTTTTTCAATATGGCTCAATATAGAGGGTAAAATAGCCTGAGCAACATAATCGCTGGAGGCTAAGGTAAACTTTCTGTCACAAAGACTTGGTTCCATTAGTTCAGGTGCATACAGATTATTTAACTGTTGAAGTAAGGCCGGAAGTTGTGCTTTCAGTTTTTCTCCTTTTTTCGTCAGGATGAACTGATTGGCTTCCCGCACAATAATTCTGTCATGAAAATCTTCACGTAGCTGATTTAATGTTTTACTCATTGCAGACTGGGTAACATTTAACTGTTTTGCAGATTCGGTCAGGTTAAGTGTTTTCAGTATTGATACCAGCGCAGGGAGTAATTTGTAATTATTCAAGATGTGATTTCCATATGATCAGTGGGTAAGTGTAATAATATCGTAAAATAGTCAGTTAACTTTTATATGTTATATGTACGGTTATTGGCCGTATAAATTTGCTTATTATCTCATCAGATGCTATCTTCCGTCAGTACGATAAATAAACATTTATAGGTGAATAATTCTACAATTAAATTAATAAAATATAGTTTTATCAACTAACTGGAGTAACCAAAATGGCAACGATATCGGTAAAAAAGCCTCATAAAGAGGTGAAAAATGCCCGTGTAGAGTTAAAGACCAGCACTGAATTGAAAGAAACTTTGCGTCAGGCAGCACAAGTTGCTGGTGTTGATTTAAGTGCATTTATCCTGAGTGCGGCTTTTGAGCGAGCGGAAGAAGTACTGGAAAATCAAAAGCGTCGTGAATTAGATGAAGAAAACTGGCGTACTTTGAATATGCTGATTGCTGAACCAGCGTCCCCAACACTTGCTTTACGCGCTCTGATGAGGAAGAACAAAGATGGAAAAGCCACTAAATGAAATTGCGGTTGAATACATTTGTGTGAACTACCAGAGCGATATGATATATCCGGGCCAAAAAGCTTTTGATTGTGGTAACCATGTTCTTAACCGCTACGTTCGCAGTAGTCTTAAAAGTAATGTTGCCAATGGAAATTGCGTCTCTAAGGTCTTAATTGATGATAAAACAGGCGAGTTACTTGGTGTGTGCAGTTTTACAGGTTATTCGCTAGCAAAATCCAGACTGAGTGGTGTAATAACTGGTTCAATGCCAAGCGACCTTTCCGTCGTTCGCTTGGTGATGTTGGGAGTATCGGCAAAACATCAAAAGAAGGGATATGGTCATATTTTAATGCAGGAGTTTTTAGAGCACGCCATTAAAGTTCATAATGTGATGCCGATTAAGGGGGTATTTTTGGATGCAGACCCTGATGCAGTCGCGTTTTATACCCTTCTTGGGTTTGTTGAGTTAGGTGTTCCTGCATCCAATGGAACAACTCCTATGTTTTTAAAGATCCAAGATTTATTTGCAGCTATAAGGTAGCTTTAGACATAGTCATTATGAAGTTGCTTTTACTCCAAATAATGCTCCTGAAAATAACGCTCTAAAAACTCAACTGTTACTCTGATACGGGCGGACATAGCCAAGCGTGTAACGTAAACCGCCCAGATATTCGCTGACTGGTAATATTCCGGCAGAATGTGTACCAAAGCTCCTGAATTAATACTCTCTTTAACATCCCAATATGATCGCAGGATAATACCGTGCCCATCCAGACACCATTGGTGAATGATCTCACCATGATTGGATGACATCGGCCCGGTGACTTTTATTGACTGAACTCCTGTGCTGTTTTGTAGTTTCCAGACCCCGAACGGATGATCCCGCTCTTTGATCACCAGACAGGCATGAGAAGGGAGTTCATTAATTGATTTTGGCACTGAATGACGGGCAAGGTAAGCCGGTGATGCACAGAGGATCCGGCGGTTGGATGCCAGTTTGCGGGCAATCAGATTGTCATCAATCTCATCACCAATACGAATATCGAGATCAATCCCTTCAGTCGCCAGATCAACAAGACGATCTTCCACATCAAAACGAAGATCGAGCTGTGGATAAGTCTGGATCAATGCTGATAATGCCGGAGCAACGAACTTCCGGCCAAAGCCAAAGCTGCTGGTAATTCTGATCTTTCCCTGCGGTTCTTGCCGAAGTTCGCAGAGTTCATCCATCATCTGGTTAACATCGTTCAGAATATGCTGCGCCCATTCATAAATCCGCTCACCATCTTCTGTAATAGATACCCGGCGTGTGGTTCGGTGTAACAGACTGACATTCAATACATTCTCTAATATCGCGATGCGCTTACTGATAAAAGCAGGAGAGGCACCGATCTCTTCCGCGGCGGCGGCAAAACTGGCTCTTTTCGCCACTAAAAGAAAGACGCGTAGATCCTGTAAAAAGGGAAGATTATTCATAAATTGTAAATTATGTTTCTACATTTTTAGTATTGAATACAAATCAGTCAATTATAAGATATACGAAAAGTCAATTCTGTCCCCTGATAAATGAGATATACTTGATGAAAAAAACGTTTAAAATTGCAGCAATTCCGGGTGATGGAATTGGTCATGAAGTGCTTCCTGAAGGTATTCGGGTTTTGCAGGCGGTGGCTGAAAAATGGGATCTTCATTTATCGTTTGAATATTTTGAATGGGCTAGCTGCAATTATTATCTCAGGCACGGCAAAATGATGCCCGATGACTGGTTTAATCAATTAATGCAGTTTGATGCTATTTATTTTGGCGCGGTAGGCTGGCCTGAAACCGTGCCTGATCATATCTCACTTTGGGGATCATTACTTAAGTTTCGCCGTGATTTTCAGCAGTATGTTAATTTGCGTCCTGTGCGTTTGTTACCGGGAGTGCCCTGTCCATTAGCGAATAAGAAACCGGAAGATATCGATTTTTATGTTGTCCGGGAAAATACTGAAGGGGAATATTCCGCTATTGGGGGTCGTTTCAATGAAGGTACGGAGCATGAAGTGGTGATTCAGGAGTCGGTTTTTACCCGCCGTGGTGTTGATCGCATCCTGAAATATGCGTTTGAATTAGCCCAGAGCCGTCCCCGTAAATTATTAACTTCTGCAACGAAATCCAATGGGTTATCCATCAGTATGCCTTACTGGGATGAGCGGGTTGAAGAGATGGCAAAACAGTACCCTGATATTAAGTGGGATAAGCAGCATATTGATATTCTTTGTGCCCGCTTTGTGTTGAATCCGGAGCGGTTTGACGTTGTGGTCGCTTCCAACCTGTTCGGCGATATTCTTTCTGATCTTGGCCCTGCCTGTACCGGAACTATTGGAATTTCTCCTTCTGCTAACCTGAATCCGGAAAGAAATTTCCCGTCATTATTTGAACCTGTGCATGGCTCTGCGCCGGATATTTATGGCAAAAATATTGCTAACCCGATTGCTATGATCTGGGCGGGAGCCATGATGTTACAGTTTTTGGGCGAGGGTGAGCAGCGCTATCAGGATGCTCATGATGATATCTTAGCGGCGATTGAAGCGGTAATTGCGCAAGGCATTGTGACCCCGGATATGAAAGGAAAGGCATCAACACAGCAGGTGGGAGAAGCCATCGTTAGTCATTTGAATACTTAAAATTATTCTTTTCTAAAAAACATTATTTTCTAAAAACCATATTCTTTATTGGGGGTATGGTTTTTTTGTTGTCTGATTTCAGACTGATTCTGAACTAACATCACAAAACATTAATTACGATATGTGTTTTATCTATTTACTGTTTGGCTAATTGTTTAAATAGTGTAGCGACACTATATTTTTATTGTTAACAAAAAGAAGCGATAAGTTTTGTTCTTACTTAGTTGCACGTTTTCCTTTTGTCCTGTCCATAACAACGATAACAGGCAATTTTGTGTATCCATAAAAAATAAGGAGATATACAAAATGGTAAAGCGGAGGTTTTATGCTGAGCAACCCAAAGAAAGATATTCCGTTAATTGTCATCAGTCTGGTCTGCATTATTGTGATAGCAATAACACTCGGTGCGTTTCCTGAAAAAACAAGTGTTATTGCTAATGCAATTTTTAATGGTCTGACCCGTTTGCTTGGGTCAACCATTCAGATTTTAGTGCTTGTCGCTTTGATGTTTGTCCTTTATCTGGCACTGAGTAAATACGGCAATATTCGCCTTGGAGAAGGAAAGCCAAAATATGCCACAGCACCGTGGTTATGCATGTTTATTTGTGCGGGGCTTGGTTCATCGACGTTATATTGGGGCGTGATGGAATGGGCCTATTATTATAAAACGCCCGGTCTGAATATTGCTCCTCATACACCTAAAGCTCTCGAGTACAGTATCAGCTACTCTTTTTTCCATTGGGGGGTCAGTGCCTGGGCTACTTATGCTCTGGCTTCGTTGGTAATGGCTTACCATTTTCATGTCAGAAAAAATAAAGGGCTGAGCCTGTCAGGGATCATCTCTGCCATTATTAAAATCAATCCTCAGGGTTTTTGGGGTCGTCTGGTGGATATGACATTCTTAATTGCGACGGTAGGCGCATTAACGATTTCGTTAGTGGTGACTGCATCAACATTAAGTGGTGGGCTTTCGGTGCTAACCGGCATACCGAACAATTTTATGGTTCAGGCCGGAATCACATTATTAGCCGCCTTAATTTTCAGCTTAAGTTCTTATATTGGTATTGATAATGGTATGCGGCGATTAAGCCAGATGGTGGGCTGGGGAGCGCTGGGGTTTGCGTTTCTGGTTCTGATGGCAGGGCCGACAGAATTTATCATTAATAATATTATTCATACCATTGGTCTGACGACACAGAATTTCCTACAAATGAGCTTGTTTACCGATCCAATGGGAGATGGGCAATTTACCCGTAGCTGGACTGTTTTCTATTGGTTGTGGTGGATTTCATATACTCCCGGTGTTGCTATGTTTGTGACGAGGGTTTCTCACGGACGAAAAATTAAGGAAGTGATTTGGGCTTTGTTATTAGGTAGTACGTTTGGTTGCTGGTTTTTCTTTGGTGTTCTGGAAAGCTATGCGATGCACCAATTTATTACCGGAGCCATTAATGTCCCTGAAATATTAAATACGTTAGGTGGTGAAACGGCGGTTCATCAGCTATTGAATGCGTTGCCATTCGGTCAGTTTTTCCTTATTGCCTATCTTTGCATTATGATTATTTTTCTGGCCTCACATATGGATGCAGTGGCCTATACGATGGCAGCAACCAGTACCCGTAATTTAAGCGAAGGTCAGGACCCCAGCCGGAATTTACGTCTTTTCTGGTGCGTGGTGATTACACTCATTCCCCTTTCGATCCTGTTTACACAGGCTTCTCTGGAAACAATGAAAACAACGGTAGTGCTGACTGCACTCCCCTTTCTGGTGATCCTATTATTTAAGGTCTATGGTTTTATTCGCTGGATAAAACAAGATTACGCGCATGTTCCTGCCCATCTTATTGATACTTCTGAACAGCAGGAGAATGTTGTTATTCCGGTGCCGATAAAAGTAAAAAATACTAACAATACCTTCATCCACGACAGCAATAACTAACAAAACAGTCAATGAACGTCATAAGAAGATTAAGGAATTGATATGAGCATCCAACATCCTGATTTCACATTGCCAAGAGATTTTTGTGCAAACCCGACAGAAGCTTATACCATGCCAGCCCGTTTCTATACTTCTCAGAGTGTATTTGATTATGAGAAAGAAGCGATTTTCGCTAAGAGTTGGATCTGTGTTGCACACATCAGCGAGTTGGCTAACCCGAATGATTACATTACGCGTGAAATTATTGGTGAAAACATTGTCATCGTGCGTGGGCGTGACAAAGTATTACGGGCATTTTTTAACGTTTGTCCTCATCGTGGACACCAGTTATTAAAAGGGGAAGGTAAGGCAAAAAATGTGATTACCTGCCCTTATCATGCGTGGGCCTTTAAACTTGATGGCACCTTAGCACACGCGCGTAATTGCGAAAATGTGGCCAATTTTGATAAAGACTTAGCGACTCTGACCCCTGTTAAACTGGAGGAATACGCTGGTTTTGTCTTTATTAATATGGATGTGAATGCCGGTACAGTTGAACAACAGTTGCCGGGATTAGGAGCCAAAGTATTGGAAGCCTGCCCTGACGTTTACGATTTAAAACTGGCTGCCCGTTTCACGACATCAACTCCTGCTAACTGGAAAAGTATTGTTGATAACTATCTGGAATGTTATCACTGTGCTCCGGCACATCCGGGTTTTTCTACTTCTGTTCAGGTTGATCGCTACTGGCATACTATGCGTGATAACTGGTCATTACAATTTGGTTATGCCGTTCCCTCAGAGCAATCTTTCAAATTTGAAGGTGAATCTTCATTCCATGGTTTTTGGTTATGGCCTTGTACTATGTACAACGTTACGCCCATTAAAGGCATGATGACGGTGATTTATGAATTTCCGGTTGATGCGGAAACAACGCTACAACACTACGATATTTACTTTACCAATGAGGATTTGACGCAGGAGCAAAACGATTTGATCGAATGGTATCGCGATGTTTTTCGCCCAGAAGATCTTCGTTTGGTTGAAAGCGTACAAAAGGGACTGAAATCCCGTGGTTATCGTGGTCAGGGGCGCATTATGGCAGATAGCACAGGAAGTGGGATGAGTGAGCATGGTATCGCTTATTTTCATAATCTTATCGCGCAAATCTACCATGAAGAATGAGGTGTAGTTTATGGCTACTTATCAAATGGTTGGTGTTATTGTCAGCGATATTGAAACGATAACGCCAACCATTAAGCGTTTCACGTTAATACCAGATCAAAACACGCATTTACCCTCGTTTACTGCTGGCAGTCATATTTTTGTGCAAATGCAGGATGGCAGCAGCAATTATAGTAATGCCTATTCGTTGCTCAATTCTCCTTTTGATGAACAACGTTATCAAATTGCAATTAAGCGGGAAGCGCGTTCACGCGGTGGTTCGGCATTTATGCATGAAAAAGTCACTATTGGGGATAAGCTCTTTGTTTCTGAGCCTAATAATTTATTCTCAATCGTGCCTGAAGCCAAAAAACATATCTTAATTGCGGGTGGAATCGGGATCACACCATTTATGTCTCACCTGCATCAGCTGGAACAGCAAAATGCAGATTATGAACTGCATTATTGTTACCGGAATGCCAATGAAAACGCATTCTGGCAAGAATTAATGGCATCAGAATTTAAAGATAAAGTTGTTTGTCATGTTTCATCTGAAGGTTCCCGTATGGAGCTGGAGACTTTCATTGCTCAATTGTCTGAAGGAAGCCACATTTATACATGCGGTTCAAATTCATTAAGTGAAGGTGTAAAACAAGCGGCACAAAAAGCCGGATTTCCTCAATATCAATTACATTTTGAGCAGTTTGCAGTTGAAGATAAAACAGGTGATGCCTTTACCCTTGTGCTTGCCAGATCAGGAATTGAATTGGAGGTCGATAACGCATCGACAATTCTGCAAGTTATTGAAAGAAATAATGCCGCAGTGGTTGAAAGTTTATGTCGCGAAGGGATCTGCGGAACTTGTGAAACGGCGATTTTAGAAGGTGAGGTCGATCATCGTGATCACTATTTTAGTGATGAAGAAAGAGAGAGCCAGACATCTCTGCTGATTTGCTGTTCCAGAGCGAAAGGTAAACGGCTGGTGATTGATTTATAATGAAAGTCATTTCTAGGGCTACGCGGAATATTCTGTAGCTCTATATTCCACATAGTTGCTGACCGCGCTGGCTTATCTTTGTCACCATCATCGCTGTACAAATGCTATCCATCCCCCTGCCTCGATTAATGTTAGTCCCCCCTCATAAATACAAATGGTTGTTTTATTGAATAAAAAATAACATGTTGCGATGGTGGGAAAATGTCCTCATCAGAAAATACCTTATAGGGGGGAATGTGAATAATCATTACGATGTTTTGATTATGGGGGCTGGTGTTTCTGGTATCGGTATGGCATGCCATCTGGCCAGAGAATGCCCTGATAAAAAAGTGTGGATATTAGAGCGTCGTCGTGCAATTGGTGGAACATGGGATTTATTCCGTTATCCGGGTATTCGTACTGATTCGGATATGATGAGTTATGGCTATAAATTTAGTCCCTGGACAGAAACCAGTATTTTTGCTGATGGGCCTTCAATCAAACGTTATCTCCGTTCAGCGATGGAGGAGTATAAAATTGATAAAAAAATTCAGTTTGGGATAAAAATAATCCTAATTAATTGGTCAAATAAAAGCCGTCAATGGGAGATTACAGCAATTGATGAGGCCAGCGGTGAAACCCGGCAGTTTACCTGCAATTTTCTGATCGGTGCGACAGGTTACTTTAACCATGATGAGCCTCATTCCCCCAAACTTCCCGGACTTGAAGATTTCAAGGGCCCGGTGGTTCATCCGCAACATTGGCCTGAGACTTTAGATTACAAACGGAAACGGGTTGTTGTGATTGGAAGTGGTGCGACAGCGGTAACTTTATTGCCGGCAATGGCTAATGATACAGAGCATATTACTATGCTACAGCGTTCTCCCAGTTATATTTTTTCAATACCGGGCAAGGATAAATTCGCTGAATTTTTTAAAGGCATTATTCCTCAGCGTTGGATTTACGCCCTGAGCAGAGAGCGTAATATATTATTTTTCAGTTACCTGTATAAGATAAGCCGATATTTTCCCAATATGTTGAGAGCATTTTTGCTGGGACTAGCCCAAAGGAAAGTTGGCCCTGATTTTGACATGAAAAATCTTACGCCTGAGTACATGCCGTGGGATGAACGATTGTGTTTTGTGCCCGACAGTAATTTTTTTAAGGTAATAAGAGAAGGAAAAGCATCGATTGTTACTGATCATATTAAGCATATTACTGAGAATGGCATTTTGTTGCAGTCTGGTAAGGAGTTACCGGCAGATATCATCGTGACAGCGACAGGTTTACAATTACAGCTTATGGGGGGGATTGGGGTTTCCATTGATGGGCAACCGATAGAGCCTAATAACCTTATGTTTTATAAGGGAACATTGATTCGGGATATTCCTAATTTTGCTTACCTGTTTGGGTACATTAATAATGCCTGGACATTAAAAATTGATCTTTCAGCGGATTATATATGTCGTCTGTTCCATGAAATGGATCGCCGTCAGGCTACGGTTGTGGCTCCACATGCGCAGCCGGATGAGATTTTGGTGGATGAGAATATTTTCGGGGCGCTGAAATCCAGTTATGTAAAACGAAGCAGTGATGCTCTTCCCCGTCAGGGACGCAGCGAAAACTGGCGTGTGTCACATGATTATCAAAAAGATAAACAGGTTTTACGTCAACCAGTAGATGATCCGGCTTTGGAGTGGACATGATTATCAACAGTCCGTTATCGTAACGGACTGTCATCTGCGGGTAATCAGGTTATCTTTTTGCTTTTTAATTAACTGTTTTTTCGAAAGCCAGGAGAAGGCGATCCCGGATATAGCACCAAAAAAATGACTTTCTGTTGAAACATAGGCATGCCAGAGGAACAGATTAATTGCGATTCCGCCATAGTAGATAAAGACAACAATCGCGAAAAAGAAATCTTTGGCTCGTTTGAGAAAATATTCTACTATTTTTTTCGCCGTTTTTTTCTGGGTTTCTTGCCAGTTATTTTGGGGTTATCAATAGGAGAAAAGCTATTTATATAATTTGCTAACTCCTGATAGTTAAATAAGCTTTCATAATAACGATACACTCATTTTTTTCATTCCCGGTTGTTGCCCTAATGAAAATGCAATCATAAATTCTTCAACGCACGCTAAGAGTTGCCACATAT
>NZ_CAWQJR010000029.1:0-10572 GCF_963894935.1 Xenorhabdus sp. PB61.4 | reverse complement strand
GTTGTAATGTATGTAGGATAAAAACAAATAGCAAAATAAAAATGCATAACAGGATTGCCTTTTAAAATCCTTAAAATATTTAAATGAATAATAAAAATTTCGTAATATGGAAATAACTTCCTTGTTTTTTGATAAGAATATAATGTAAGAAAAAATAGCTATTGATAACACATGCGTCATATTCTGGAATTTATTTCTTAGGGGGAGATCATTAAATAAACTGTGAAATTCATATGTAAACCATGATATTGATGATATGGAGATAAGAAAGAATATTTTTTTAAACATCTGTGTACCTAGTTTATTAAATTTATGAGATAAATTAGTATAATATATTACTCCAGTGCGGTTAATATCGCCATAAGCTCGGAAGGGTTATCGTATTGACCTCCCACTACCGACGATATTCGTCGTCAGTCATTAGCTCAGGGCGTTTAGTGTACTGACGCTGCTTTATTGATTATGGATATCAGGTCATCACTGGATATATTTGAAATTAATGAATAGCGTGATTTGAATAGCTGCTATTGCTATACGTTAAGCTATACCACTCCATTAACTACTAAATAAAATCGCTATATAACAGGTGATTATAACACCATTTGACATTCCAAATTGATATGATTAACAGACGGTTAGAGTGGATGGCCGCCAGTGCAATGGTCACCGGGACTATCACCGTAGCGGGGGAAGGTTACGAAACGAAAGTGGTTAATTTCGGTCGCTCTGCTGACCTGACCGTCACCCTGAGTGGTAGTGATAAATGGCCGACGAAGGTCGATGCAGGCAAAACCAACACCCAGCCGACGCAGGATATTGAAGCCTGGTCGCAGCGTATCCTGAAAAACTCCGGTGCCGTACCGACCGATTTAGTCTTTACCACAAAGTCATGGAATGCGTTCCGTCTGGATACCACTATCACCGACAGTGCCATTAAGTTTCCGGCATTAAACCCGTACGGTAACCAAATCAATCCCGGTACGCAGGTGCAGAAAGGGGCGGTTTATAAAGGCCGTTGGGGGCAGTTTGATCTGTGGGTCTACAACGACTGGTTTATTGACCCGGTGGACGGCAAAGAAAAGCCGATGTTACCCGATGGTACAGTAATTATGTCCGGTGCAGATTTGATGGGCACCCGTGCCTTTGGTGCGATATTGGACCCGGCCTTTAACTATGGCCCGATGGCGTATGCACCGAAATCGTGGTTGCAGGAAGATCCCGCACAGCGTTTCCTGATGGTGCAGTCTGCTCCGTTAGTCATCCCCAGCCGGGTAAATGCGGCCCTGTGCGCAACGGTGGTGTGATATGGCAAAGAAACCTCAACAGGAACTGGGCGGATTACCGCCCGAATTACAAACCGACCCGACAGACGCGGTTAATTCACCAGATATACAGTCTGCATTACCTGAAGAATCAGACAACGATACACAAGCTGATGGTCAGGAAACCCCTGAATTTGTCGTGGTGAGGGGCCGTACTGTCCGGCATAACGGCGTGGATTACCCGGAAAATACGGTTATACCCATCTTCGGTGGCGAGGCTGAACGCCTGCTTGCGTTGGGCGTTATTGTGCGTCTGGATGACTTAAGGGCGCAGTTATTATCCCGCAGTTCACAGGAGGCCTGATGCCGATTGACTGGGATAAACATCTGCTTGCGCCTTTGCATAAGCAGTTTGGCGAGAAGGTGAACTGGCGGCCTAAGCAGGGTAAACCTTACGATATCATGGGCGTGTTTGACCGCGCCTACACTCAGCAGGTGGAATCCCTTGACGGCGATAGTGGTATCAATACCACCAAGCCCCTGTTAGGTGTCCGTGATGCGGCGCTTAAAGTACCACCGAAGCAAGGGGATCGGGTCTTTATCTATCGCCTTGAGACCGAATTTGTAGTGAACGATGTCCAGCCTGATAGTCACGGCGGGACGCATCTGCAACTTAACCGGGTGGTGAAAAAATGAATGCGGCTCAACTACGCAGTCTGGTCGTTCAGGCGCTGATCGGGAAAACCCACGCTCAATCCCGCGTTTATTCCCCGCGTGACTGGTCAACCCGGAGTGAGGATTATCCGTGTATTCTGGTGCAGACCCCGTTTGACCATAAAAAGTCGTTAGGCCGCAACGCCCCGCAGTTTCATACCACCACGACGGTCAGAGTCACCGGACGTCTGGAAGCGTTTGATGATGATTTGGAAGGCGGTGCTGAACAGGCGGAACTGGCACTGGAAACCCTGCGCGAGCAAATCGAACGGGCGGTCATCAATGGCTATGCATTAACAAAAGTGGTGCAGCAGTTTTCCGAAATCCGGTCACAGATTGATATTGATGCCAACGGCGAGGGACATTTCGCTCAGCTTCTGATGGACATTGATATTGAATACTACCAGGGACCGGAGGATTTTTACCCGATTGAGACGCATTCACTGGATGGTATTGATGTGACTATCGCCATGCCGGAACACACCCCTGAACCCCATATCCGAATTAATCTGGAGTAATCCTATGTTTGTCAAACCTGTTGCCGGGCGGCTGGTACGCTGTCCGGTTAAGGGCGAGCCTTTGCCCGACGTCGGTGCCCACGTGCCGGATACGTTATTCTGGCATCGTCGCGTGAGAGACGGTGACGTTGAAATCTGTCAGCCGGTAGAAGAAGTTAAACCTGCCAAAAAAGGCACTCAGGAGGCTGAATAATGGCTATTCCGTTTTCCCGTATTCCCAATAATCTCAGAACGCCGCTGTTTTTCGTGGAATTTGATAACTCGATGGCGAACAGTGCGACCGCGACCCAGCGTTCATTAATCCTCGGTCAGATGTTGGATACGGCAACTGCAAAATCGGCGATCCCGGTGCGGATTTCGTCAGCAGAGCAAGCCGCCTCTCAGTTCGGGCATGGTTCTCTGCTGCATGGTATGACGACCGCGTATCTGGCGAATGATGTCGCTGCTGAATTATGGGTATTGCCGTTGAAAGACAGTGAAAGCCAGATAGCGGCCCGAGGAGCGATTGAAATTACCTCTATGCCGACCTATTCGGGGGTTGTATCACTGTATATTGCCGGACAGCGTGTCCAGCTTGCGGTGATGGCGACCGATAAACCGGCGCAGGTGGCTGAATCATTAGCCGCGGCGATTAACCGTAAGGCTGCCTTACCGGTGAAAGCGGCGGCGAACATTAACACTGTTACCTTGTTTGCCAAAAACAAGGGGGCGCATGGCAACGGGATTGATATCAGTCTCAATTTCCGCGGACAGGCCGGCGGGGAAGAGACGCCCACCGGGATGGCGTTACGCATCACACCGATGACCGGCGGCGTAGGCGCACCCGAGCTGAAGGATGGTCTGGCGAACTTAAATGACCGGGCGTTTGATTTTATCGTTAACCCGTACACCGACACTGTGTCATTGGATGAAGTCAAGGCATTCCTGTCTGATACCGGCGGTCGCTGGTCATGGGAGCAGCAATTATACGGTCATGCATTCAGTGTGATCAGTGGCACCTATGGCGAGTTACCCGTGTTTGGGTCAGACCAAGAGCGGCGGGAGCCGGCACCGTGGGCGTCTATATCATGTGTGATAACAATGGGTACGATGGCTTTCCTGTCGGCAAGGATGGCGTTTCCTCACAGGAATCGTATGCCGTCCATGCCACGGGGGATCAACTGAGGGTGGCTGACCATCTTTATATTTTGCAGCCCGTTACGGCTTTAGTCTGTGTATTATCCCCCATCAAACATTTGCTTAATTTCACGATTAGCGGCTTATCTCATGTGGGAACAGAGGTAACCAGACGTATTAATGCGGCGATTGATAACGTGTTGTTTGAGAGTGGCAATCCGGATGGTACGGGACGCATTCTGCTCTCCGAGCTGCAATATGCCATTGCTGACGTACCGGGCACAGCAGGCTTTGTGATCACCTCACCGACTGACAATATTACACTGCCGGTGGGACATTTGCCCTTACGCGGGAAAGTGACTTACACATGAAACAATACAGCGTGGCAGCGTATACCACTGCTCTTAATGGCTTATTGCCTACCGGGATGGCGTGGATCCGAACACCGGATTCGGTGATGAGTGCGGTTGTACGGGCGATTGCTCGGAGTTATCACCGCAGTGACCAGGATGTGCATTTATTACTGGAGGGCAGTTTTCCGGCCACCGCAACGATTATGCTGCCGGAGTGGGAGAAGTCATTGGACTTACCGGATGATTGTGCGATTGGGGAAATTGACAGTATTTCGCTGCGACAGAAGGCGGTGGTTTCGAAGTTATTACGCACCGGCGGGCAGTCGAAATCTTACTTTATGGGTCTGGCGGCAGAATTGGGATTTCGTATCACCATTACAGAATTTCGGCAGGCCCGAGCGGGGATGTCAGCGTGTGGTGCGGCATTAAATGGAGGTGACTGGCCGTTTGTCTGGCGAATTAATGCCCCGGAAACCACAATGAACTATGCCGTGGCCGGGGGAAGCTACAGTGGGGACCCACTGCGCTCATGGGGCAACAAAAAATGGAGTGCCAGTTTCGCCGGATAAGCCCGTCTCATACTCTCTTGCAGTTCGGTTACAGCCAGTAATCTATTACTAAATCATTTTAATTTTATCTTTTATCACCTTCATTGAGTGAGGATGTGTTATGCAAAAAATCGGTGATATCACCAACACCGCAGACAGTCACGGTGAGTTTACCAATGGGAATGTGGCTGCCGGTATCCCGCCCACTCTGTTGGAAGAGGAGTGGTTTAATACCCTACAACGGGAAATCATTAATGTGCTGCTGAAAGCGGGGATGCAGCCGAACAAAACGAATGATGCTCAGCTGTCTGAGGCAATCAGTAAATTAGTATCGGATTCGAAAGTGCTATTAACTGACAGTATGGGGCAATCCAGTGCGTTGGCAGCCAGTCAGAAATTAGTGAACCAGGTCAACGCCAACAGCCGCCTTGAGAAAGCGCAGAATGGGGCGGATATTCAGGATAAAAATGAGTTTATCCGGCAGCTGGGTTGTATTGAGCAGCAACCCGGCACAGCAACAGATCGGGTCATGAGCCAAAAATCTGTCACGACTGCATTATCAAAAAAAATGAACGTGGGTCAGTTTGGCTTTGGTGGCTTTGGGAGCGATAACCCTGATACCAGCGTCACCCAAATCTTTTTTTCGGGCATTGGTGAATCAGTTAATCCTGCCCCCTATCAGGCCTATGTTCATTATGTGATAGCAGGGACTCATTGGTTCCGGACGGTATTAGCAATCGGTGCCAGTGATACGTCTAATCCCCGGATTTTCACCCGGAATATTGCCGGTGAGCACTATTCTGACAGGACAGAAATCTATACGACGAAAAACCCTCAAAAAACAGTCAATCAGTTAAGTACAGCCCGAAAAATTGCGCTCATGGGGGATGCGACAGGGAATGTGTTGTTTGACGGGGCGAAGGATGTTGCGCTTAAGGTCACTATCCCCGATTCAGCAAAAGGCATCTTAGATATGCGGGAAGGGGATGTTTCAACGATTAAGGCCTCCGGGGATTTTGTTTCTATCGATACCGGCCTGATGGTTCGGGGTATCACGTTCACCCCCGGTGCCCAGTCCGTTAATGTCCGACCGTTACAGATATTGCTTAACGGAAAATGGCTCACAATAAATAAGGTCACGTCATGATGAAATTAATCAATTTAACCGAATCCATACCGGTCAGTGAATACGAGCATATGTTAGTCCGTTACGGTGCAGCGATTTTGCGGGATGAAGAAGGACACGAATGGTACACCTCTCAATCGTTATTCGCCCCTGACACGCTGAAGGTAGTTTATGACAAAGAGTTAGGGTCTGTTGACGTTTTGTGTTCATCATTTATTCTGACCACATAGGTAGCCAGACGATGATAAATGCCAGTGCCACCATACTGGCATAATTCCGTGCTAATTTATCGTATCTTGTTGCGATTGCACGAAAATGCTTGATTCTGGCAAACGCATTTTCCACTAAATGACGATAACGATATAAACCCTTATCAATCTTTTTATCCGATTTTCGGCTGTTATTCCGGTAGGGAATGACCGGTGTCGCTCCTTTGCGTTTGACGATTTCCCTGAAAGCTTCACTATCGTATCCTTTATCCGCAATAACAAAATCTGAAGTGGGAGAGTGTGAAAGGAGACTTTCAGCATGAACGATATCATGGGTTTGTCCCCCGGAAAGCTCAAAATGGACAGGAAAACCGTCACTGTCTACGGCTAAATGGATTTTGGTTGAGAGTCCGCCACAACTAAATATTTTGTCTGGTGTAAGAAATATTTCAGAAGCTGTTGAGTTAACATTGGCCAGTCAGTGCCGACCTGTCGATGATGGTAGAACTATTAGCTTTAGCAACAATAAACCGTATGCCAATCTCGCTGATGTAGGTCAGCGTATGCCTTTTGTTCTCAGGGCAGCAGAACGTTTTGATGCGATGCTACATGACAGTAACCGAAGTTTGCTTGAAAAATCTCTGCAAAACATTGCGGTAGGACGAGGAGTAGAATGAATCTATTACAATGCATAAGCCGACGTCGTGGTGGTTTACTCTTAACCTTATCAATAGTTCTAGGCCTGATAGCCATCTATCTCTATTATTTTTCTTATTCCAGTGAACCTGAAATAGCCTTAGTGACCGGGGAACCTTATGAGGAAATGCGACAGCGATCCAGTGCCGCGATTGATCCAGACCTTCCAGGTAAAATTTGGTTTAATACTCCAAAAACAGATGCGCGTTTACGTTTTACCGATCCTAAATACGGTTTTGTTACCCCCCTTGCCCGATTCTTTGTTGTTAAGTTCAATGATGGAATAATCGAGAGTGTACGAATGTCGCCACAAATAGAGCCGTTGCTTTACGACGATGCGATCAAGATAGTGTTGAATTTACAAGATCAGTGGCGCAAAGCGGGTTGGGTGCTTACCAGAGGATACCATCCTTTGGTTAATACACCCGAATTACACGAAAGCCTTCGTAAGATGAAAGGTACTGGAATAACCTTTTGGCAAGCAGATGATAAATATCAGATCATGCTGAATGTGGCTCGTTTCAAAGATGACAAACATCCTGATGAAGAGCGATATTTGATTACACTGGCAATTGCCAAACCGTGGGTAAATCAATAAAACAAACTCTGATGGGAGTGAGGATATTCTTTCTCACACCCACTCTTCTAATGTTTCAGGATGAGGTATTGAATGAACCTTTCACAATGTATAAGTCGGCGGTGCGGTGGTTTAATATTAGTATTCTCAAGCGTTCTCGGTTTGGTTATTGTCTATCTCTACCATTCCTTTAATTCCCCTGAACCCGAGATAGCTCTTGTGATTGGTGAACCATATGAAGCTATGCGGCAACGCTCTAGCGCTAAAATTAGCCCACCATATGATAATAGCATCGGGTTCAGAATCCCAAAAACGGACGCAAGTTTACGCTTTACCGATCCAAAATACGGGTTTATTACCCCCTCAGCACGATTTTTTACTGTTTCCTATAATAAAGGAATGATCGAGAGTGTGCGCATGTCTCCACAAATTGAACCGTTACTCTATGACGATGCGATCAAGATTGTACTGGATTTACAAGATCAGTGGCGTAAAGCGGGATGGATGTTGACTCGATCTACGGAGTCTCTAGCCTTAGCTAATACATCAGAATTACGTGCTAAACTTCGTAGTTTAAAAGGTTCTGAATCGACCATTTGGCAAGCAGGTGAACAGTATCAGATAATGTTAAATATAGCGCTTTTCCAAGATGATGATCATCCTGATGAAGAGCGCTATTTGATCACATTGCAGATTGCCGAGCCGTGGATAAAGCCATAGCGTAATCTCAGGTGGGTGTGAGAAGATAATATTTTCACACCCACTATCTAGGATGTTGCGTCAAATGGAGGTGTCAAATGAAGCTGTTACAAGGCATGGTGCAACAACGTGGGCGTTTAATATTGGCATCATTAATCGTTCTAAGCCTGATAGGCATCTATCTCTACCATTCCTTTAATTCCCGTGAACCCGAGATAGCTCTGGTGATTGGTGAACCGTATGAGGAAATGCGACAGAGATCCAGTGCCGAGATTGATCCACATCTTCCGGGGCAAATTTGGCGTAATATTCCAAAAACAGATGCGCGCTTACGCTTTATTGATCCTAAATATGGATTTGTAACCCTCCCAGCTCGATTCTTTGCTGTTGTGTATGCGAATGAAGTCATCATTAGCGTGCGTATGTCGCCACAAATTGAACCATTACTCTACGATGATGCAATCAAGATTGTATTGGATTTACAAGATCAGTGGTGTAAAACGGGTTGGGCGCTTACTAAAGGGTATCAACCCTTAGCGAATACGGCAGAATTGCATGAGAGTCTTCGTCGTATGAAAGGTGGCGCTGGAGCGACCTATTGGCAAGCAGATAATAAGTATCAAATCATGTTGGACATGGTGCGTTTCAAAGATGATCAGGCATCCTGATGAAGAGCGATATTTGATTACGTTGGTGATTTCCAAGCCATGGGCAAATCAATAGTGCAGACTCAACTGAGTGTGAGAAGATAATATTCTCACCACCCCCAATTCAGGACGACACTGACGCGCTACGCTTGTCATCTCCGAGCTACCGGGCTAATACATTAACCCAGCAGCTCGGAGAGTCGAAAAAATAACCGTTACTCTCGATTCTCTTTATATAACTACACCAATTTTCCACGGGATAACGGGGTAAATGACATATTTATTATATATTTCATTGTGTTACCTTATCCCATATTATCCCATATTATCCCATATTATCCCAGTCTATCCCCAGGGCAAACGGATCTAAATTAACCAATAGGATTAACTGAATATATTCGGTACATATAAATAGAATGGGTTGCTGTTTGTGATTTATAATCCGCTCCTGTTAATGATAACCGTAGAAACTGCCATGCAAGCAACGACCCTCAGCCATGCCTTTGGTCACCTCACTGATCCGCGTGTTAGCCGAACTAAACAGTATGCGCTCATCGATATTCTGACCATCTCAATTTTTGCCGTGTTCTGTGGTTGTGAAGGCTTCAATGCGATTGAAGAATATGGCAAATCCAAAGAAGACTGGTTTCGTCAGTTTTTGGATCTTCCCAATGGCATCCCCAGCCATGATACCTTTAACGATGTGATAAACCGGCTTGATTCCCATGAATTTGGACACGCTTTTACCCAATGGGTGAACAGATTAGCCAAAATTTCCGATGACATTATTACATTGGATGGCAAAACGTTGCGGGGCACGTTAGACAAAGCCAATGGTGCACCGGCTCTCCATCTGGTCAGCGCTTGGTCAGTCGCGAACCAACATTGCTTTGGTCAGATGACAGTCTCAGATAAATCGAACGAAATCACGGCACTCCCCAAGTTGCTGGCCTTGCTGGATATTGAAGGGTCGACGGTCACGATTGATGCGATGGGCTGCCAGTACAAAATTGCAGACCAGATTACCGGGAAGCAAGCTGATTATGTGCTGGCGTTAAAAGGTAATCAGGGCGAACTTCATGATGATATCAAGCTCTTTTTAGATACCCAGTTAGCGAACGATTTTACGGGCGTTTCTCATGCCTAAACGCAGAGTACCGATGGCGATCATGGTCGCATTGAACAGCGTAAGTTGTGGCTGGTTAACGATATCGCTTGGTTGCGGGAGCGACATCCTCAATGGCCCACGTTGGGGGGCATTGCCGTGGTGGAGTCCTGGCGTGAAGAGCAGGGAAAATCAGCGAGTTATGAACGACGCTACTATATTACTAGTCACGGTGATAAGTCGGCCGACTTTATTGCCTATGCGATACGCAGTCATTGGCATATTGAAAATAAACTGCACTGGCAATTAGATGTGAGTTTTGGTGAAGACAGGCAGCGCCAGAGAAGTGGTCATGCGGCTGAAAATCTAGCACTGCTGAATAAAATAGCGCTTAACCTGCTGAAAAATGAGAAAACAGTTAAAGTGGGGGTGAACACCAAGCGTCAGAAAGCCGGATGGGATAATGATTATCTGCTGAAAGTTCTTATGATGGGATTTACGTCAGTATAATTTAGACCCGTTTGCCCTGGGCCAGAATAGCTTGGGCATTGACAACGCGGCAACAGGCCTTTATCGCGTAATATTTACCTTGATTAACAAGTTTAAGTAGTTACTTATCAGGTTTTGCGAATACTGATTATTGATGATACGAACGGCCAATCGGCCTGTTGAAGAACTTGTAAAACGGAATGGCTCAGTGGAAGCCGTATATTTTTCTGAGGTTCATCAGGCGCGGAACTCATCGAGGCGCAGGTATAAAGCCTATTCAGACGCCGGATAGATTCAAGCAAGCCAACATATTTTCAATTTCAGTATTGCAAAAATGGGAGTGACCATAGATTCCGTTTTCCAAGCGGATCCCTAAGTTGGCGAACCAGATCTATCAAGAGTTTGGCTCACCTTGTCAAGTTCATATCCAAACCTATAAAGGTAGTCCACTAAAGAAGCCAGATGATGTTCTTGTAATTATGGATTCTATTCCTGTTGACAACAATGCTGTCA
>NZ_CAWQJR010000028.1:0-10807 GCF_963894935.1 Xenorhabdus sp. PB61.4 | reverse complement strand
GCATATATTAATGAAAATCATTAAATTATGTATTTTTATAGGATTTAAAAGTTGGTTTGATAATTATTTCAAGAAAGGGAAGTATTTTCTCGATAAAATTAATGTGAGTTTTTTCACTACATATAAAGTCAATATTTTATTTAAAACTTTCGTTTTTGAGAGAAAAGTTCCAGTCTAAAAAATTAGAAATGTCAAAATATATAAACATAACTTGGATCTACTATCTAATGGAAGTTAATTTATATTTCTGTACATTTACAAATAAACTGAGATTAAAAAACAGATATTTTTTAAATGTTTATTTTCGGGAGATATCGAATGAGTAGTTCAACAACTAATTTTATTACTGGCACTGAGGCGCTTGTTGAACTACTTCTGGCTCAGGCTGCTATCGACAAAGCTCAGGGTATTAATACGGCTGGCTTCGTATCTGGCTATCGTGGCTCTCCATTAGGCGGATTTGATCAAATATTATGGAAGCGTAATAAAGAATTAGCTGAAGCAGGAATTAGGTTTCAACCGGCAATAAATGAAGACCTTGGCGCAACGGCACTCATTGGCACACAAAAAGTGGAAACAGACCCAGAGCGTAAAGTCAACGGAGTTTTTGGGATGTGGTATGGAAAAGGGCCAGGTGTTGACCGCTCAGGAGACGCGTTAAAACATGGGAATGCTTATGGCAGTTCAGCACACGGTGGCGTCCTTGTAGTGGCAGGTGATGATCATGGCTGTGTCTCATCTTCCATGTCTCATCAATCAGACCTTGCAATGATTGCGTGGAGTATGCCTGTATTGCATCCCGCCTCAGTTGCTGACTATAAAGAAGTTGGTTTATGGGGTTGGGCTGCTTCGCGTATTAGTGGGGCTTGGGTTGGGTTTAAAGCTATTAGTGAGACTGTAGAAAGTGGAACTACTCTTCCAAAATTGAAGGAGCAAGTAGAATTTAAACGTCCAACAGATATAGATCAAGGTCCAGATGGATTACATTGGCGCTGGCCTGATCTCCCTGGACCTCAAGTAGAGCAACGTCTTCAATATAAGTTAAAAGCAGTTGAAGAGTTTGCTCGACTTAATCCTATTGATCGGATATTGGCACCGTGTAAAGCACCTCAGGCATTGTTGATCACAGTTGGTAAAACGTATAATGATGTGCTTGAAGCTCTTCGTATCGGAGGATTGACTCCGTATCATTTGGCTTCATATGGGATTATTTGGGTACATGTTAGTTTAGTTTTTCCTCTATCCCCTCTTCTGCAAGATCTTGCTCCGCAAGTTGAACACATTTTTGTAATAGAAGAGAAAGCTGCAGTGGTAGAAACATTGCTTGCTCGTTATCTATTTAATATCACAAATCACCATCCCATCACCTTATCTGGAAAACGAGACCCCAAAGGCCGAATTATATTGCCTGAAGATATTGAATTACGTCCATCAAGAGTTTCTCAACCTCTGGCAAATTGGCTATCCTTATTTGGTGTAAGCCTAGATATTCCACTAGAGTGGTCTATTGCAGTTGAGTACCCAGCCTTTCCGAAACGTACCCCATATTTTTGTGCGGGTTGCCCTCATAGTACTTCTACTCGTATTCCTGATGGTAGTCATGCCCAGCCAGGTATCGGTTGTCATGTTATGGCGGCCTGGATGGATCGGAACACTGGTGGTGGTTCAGTTCAGATGGGGGGAGAAGGTGTTGATTGGATTGGCCATGCACTATTTACTGATAGGAAACATATTTTTCAAAACATAGGAGATGGAACCTATTTTCATTCTGGCCATCTAGCTATTCGTCAATCGATAGCGGCGGGCAGTAATATTACATTCAAAATATTATTCAATGATGCAGTCGCAATGACAGGTGGGCAGCCTATTGATGGTGTTATGTCAATTCATCAAGTTGCAGTTTTAGCTTTGGCTGAAGGTGCAAAGGCAGTTGCTGTTGTGGCTGAGGATCCTAAGAAATATGGTAAAAGAAATCCATTACCACCAGGAGTAAAATTTTACCATCGAGATCACTTAGAGAACGTCCAGCGTGAATTTCGCGATACTAAAGGCGTTACTGTTATTATTTATGATCAAGCTTGTGCCACCGAGCTACGCCGTAAGAGAAAACGTGGTTTAGTTGCTCGTCCTAAAGTAAGTACATTTATAAATGAACATGTATGCGAAGGATGTGGAGATTGTCAAGTACAATCCAATTGTCTTGCTGTTATTCCAATAAAAACATCTTTAGGACAAAAAAGGACAATTGACCAAAATAATTGCAATTACGATTTTTCTTGTCTAAAAGGGTTTTGCCCAAGTTTCATCACGATTGAAGGCACGGCTTCAAAAAAGGACTTAACCAGTGTCATTTCTGAAGCTGAATTAGAAATGATCGTAAACGAACTAAAACCTCCAATTGTCACATTACAAAAGGAGCCATATGAAGTCCTTCTATCTGGAATTGGGGGAACAGGTATTGTAACTGCTGCGAGACTTCTTGCTTATGCAGCAGAGCATGATAAAAATTCAATTAGTGTTTTAAACTTCAGCGGATTTGCGCAAAAAGGAGGAGAAGTTCTATCCCATATTCGCTTCTGTAGTAACAAAGATGTACTTCATCAGGTTCGTATAGATCGAGCACAAGCAAATTTGGTAATTGCTGCAGACCTTGTCGTTGGGGTCAATATGTCAAGTTTAGAAGTTATGTCCTCATCTTCTACAGCTTGTGTAGCGAATACGTATGAAACCCAAACCGGTGCAATGTTACGTGATATTTCACTGCAGCATGATGAAGGTCGTATGATGAAAACCTTGCGTCATCATTGCCGGCATCTTAAGAGCATAAACGCGAACACTATTGCTACACATTTAGTTGGCGATCATAACCAAGCAAATATTGTTCTTCTAGGTTACGCCTGGCAATTAGGGTTCATACCTATTAGATTTTCTTCAATAGAGCTGGCCATTAAGGGACTTGGTAAGATATCCAAAAATGCTTTGACTGCTTTTCAAGTGGGAAGAGTGGCTGCTGTTCACCCAGAAATTATTTATAGCCATTTGGCTAACTTCAAAGAAGAAATTCCTAAATCTCTAGATAAGTTAATTGATCATCGTAGAAATTTTCTTTCTAAATATCAAAACCCATCTTATGCCAATCGCTATGTAGAACGTGTTGAGCGCATAAGGGCTGCCACATCCATATTTAATGATGAAAGTTTGACTCGTGTTGTTGCTGAAAACTTATTTAAGCTTATGGCTTATAAGGATGAATATGAAGTTGCTCGGCTTTTCGTCGAGACTGACTTTCTTACTAGAATGGAAAATCAATTCGAAGGTAAATACAAATTACGTTTCCATATGAGCCCCCCTCTCTGGAGGCGTAAAGATGCACGTACAGGAAAACGAGGAAAAGTTACATTAGGTCCTTGGCTCATACCTGTTTTGAAGGTGATAGCAAAAGTTCGTTTTCTTCGTGGTACATTTTTTGATCTATTTGGTTTACAAAAAGAACGGAAAATGGAAAGGCAATTGCTTTCTGATTATGAAAAACTTGTTGATCATATTGCCCATACCGTGGCTCCAGACATGCTCTCTCTTTGCCTACAGCTTGCTGAACTTCCAAGTCAAATTCGTGGATTTGGTTATGTTAAATACCAAGCGGTTAAACAAATGGCTAAAAAAAGACAAAAGCTTATTACTCAATTTAATAAAGCATTACAAAACCCAGAAAAACGCATTAAATCTATGCACCACTAGTTTTCTGATAATCAAAAATTTTTATTGAAATTAGGCATTAGATATGACAACTCAACCAGCTATATTAATAATACGAAAACTAATTGAGAGCTTTGTTGACAGGAATTCTTTTTTTGAGCTGGACCCTCTAGCTGAACATGATTGTACTCATTTTGGTTCAGAACACCGTAAAACTCCTGGAGATGGAATTATAACAGGATTTGCCCGAATAAATGGACGTTCGGTAGTACTTTATGCTCATGATGCTAACTTTCTTGGTGGTAGCTCAAGCCGAATGCATGCACTAAAAATAACTAAAGTTTTAGATCTTGCCCTCAAGACTGGTGTACCTGTAATAGGGCTCAATAACTCGACTGGAATAAGGATTCATGAGGGTGTTGATGCTGGAGTACAATTTGGTGAAGTTTTCTATAAAATAGTCAAAGCATCAGGGGTTATTCCACAAATATCAATACTTTTAGGTGATTGTGCTGGTGGTGCTGCTTATGCTCCAGCACTAACCGACGTTGTTATTATGGTTAAAAATAATTCAACTATGTTTTTGACTGGTCCAGCAGTAATACGTCAGGCAACCGGTGAAGAAGTAACAAAAGAAGATATCGGTGGTGCTATGTTACATGCCAAAACTACAGGCTTAGCTCATTTTTTAGTTGATACTCCAGAAGAAGCAATTAGATTAGCTCGTGATCTTTTAGAATTTTTACCACAGAATAATTGTTCCGTAGTACCACACCGCCCCGCAGAAGATCGAATAAAGGCACGGCTATCAGAAATAATACCTCAAAATAGCAATGAACCCTATGATGTAACAAGAATCATTAGAGAAATTGTAGATAGAGCTAACTATCTTGAAGTTCATCATCACTATGCTCCAAATATAGTTACAGTCTTCGCCCATCTTGGTGGTATTCCCATTGGTATTATTGCTAATCAACCCCAGATCCTTGCAGGATGTTTAGATATAGCTGCCTCTGAAAAAGCGGCACGTTTCGTGCGTTTTTGCAATGCTTTTAATATCCCAATTTTAACATTGATTGATGTTCCTGGATATTTACCCGGAATTAATCAGGAAGAAGGGGGAATCATTGGTTCAGGAGCAAAACTTTTACATGCTTACTGTGAATCTTCCGTTCCTAAGATAGCGGTTATTCTGCGCAAAGCTTATGGTGGTGCTCATCCAACTCTAGCGAACCAATGGGCAACTGATATGATTTTTGCTCTCCCTGAAGCCGAAATCGCAATTATGGGTCCTCAGGCTGCGGTTGATATTATCTTTCGCCGGCAAATGCTTGACGCAGAGGATCCTCAAGCCCGTCGAGCTGAATTAGCTACCGAATACCGTAATGCTCACGCTAGTGCAAATTATTCAGCGCGTCGAGGTTATATCAATGGGTTTCTAAACGATCAAACTATACGTCCAGTTCTCACCAATGCCTTTCGAATTCTCCAAGACAAAATCGAAATTACTCCTAGGCGTAAGCACTCCAATATTCAACTTTAATTGAGGGGATACCGTGAAAATACCACGCCATGCAGAAAATGACTTTCTTCCTGATGCAATTAAAACTCGTCAAGAATGGTTAGTTGAGTGGGTTGGTCGAGATTTACCATATTTATTTAATCAATTACCCACACCACTATCTTCGTTAGTAGGTACTGTAGAAAACTATGTGGGTATGGTTGGCGTTCCAATCGGGCTTGCTGGTCCTGTGCATATCAATGGTAGTCATGCTAATGGTGATTTTATCGTTCCATTGGCCACGACTGAAGGAGCCCTTGTTGCATCGTTCTCACGTGGAATGCAGGCATTGACAGAAGCTGGGGGATGCCATGTTTTTTCACCAACGAATGTATGGTCAGAGGAAGGGAGTGAAAATACACACTATAAATTCCGAGGCAATGCTCTGACTAAGATATCAGCGGTTTGGTTGTATCGTGCTTCTGATGCTGCGTTGTTTGATGAGTGGTTGCGTCAAAATACAGAAAAAATCGCTGAAGTCGCTAATAGTACAAGCCGCTTTGCCCGGCTTAAGGAAATCACACCAATATTTCAGGGAAGCATTGTTGGTTTGGCATTTCGTTACGAGACAGGTAACGCAATGGGATTAAACATGGCAACAAAGGCTAATGAAGCTGCTTGTTCCTATATCCGAACCCATGCTGATAACTTAGTTGGTGGATATTTTAATACGCTAGGAG
Organism: Xenorhabdus sp. PB61.4; assembly: GCF_963894935.1. Taxonomy (NCBI): domain Bacteria; kingdom Pseudomonadati; phylum Pseudomonadota; class Gammaproteobacteria; order Enterobacterales; family Morganellaceae; genus Xenorhabdus; species Xenorhabdus sp. PB61.4. The sequence continues at coordinate 4,870 of NZ_CAWQJR010000028.1, read as the reverse complement.
GGGATAAACGTTTCGTGCCAGATGAAGCCAAAGGGCGTTATGTTACTGCTAGTGCTGTTTTACCAGCAGACCTTATCACAAAGAGATTTAGATCTACACCGGAGCGTATGCAAAGATTCCTTCAAGCGTGCCATCTCATTTTAGGTCAGAGAGGAGCGACTGGACAGAATATTCATATTGCTAATGCACTTACTGCATTTTTTATCGCATGTGGACAGGATCCTGCTTTTGTTACAGTGTCTTTCTTCAATGCCAGTACCTCTTTTGAAATCAATACAGAAGGTGCATTGGTGGCAAGTGTTACTTTGCCTAATATTATTGTTGGATCAATTGGTGGAGGAACAAAACTACCTATACAGCAAGAATGTCTTGCGATGATCGGGTGTGAGGATGATGCTTGTAAACTAGCTGAGATTTGTGCCGCTGTTGCGTTGGCGGGGGAAATATCTGTTGCAGGTGCAGTCAGTGCAGGGGAATTTACTCGAGCACATACTGAACTTGGTCGCGGTTTACGTGATTCTAGCATCAGTTATATATCCAAAATTGCGAGGACACCATCATGATTAAACGTGTACTCCTTGCGTGCCGTGGAGAGATTGCTCTGCGATTTATTCGTACAGCTCAGGGCCTTGGGATCGAAACAATTGCTGTGTACGATGATGAAGAAAAAACAGCACATTTCGTTATGGCCGCGACATATAGAGTACAAGCGGATATTGTCCACCCTTTTTCTTCACCAGATTATCTTTTAGCAATAGCTGCTGAATATCATGCTGATGCTATTGCTCCTGGATATGGTCCGTTAGCTGAGAATGCGAATTTTGCTAAAGCCTGTGCAGATGCAGGAATTCTTTTCATTGGCCCAAATGTATCTGCACTTCGTTTAGTTGGAAATAAAATTCAAGCACGTCAACTTGCTATATCTACTGGGATACCTGTTATTCCTGGCGCTGCTGTGACTTCGCTCAAAGAAGCTCAAGAATTAGCAACTGTGATTGGATACCCTATTCTATTAAAAGCTGCAAATGGTGGTGGTGGACGAGGAATTCGGCTTGCAGAAAACCACGATATGCTAGAGCGGATTTGGAAAGAAGTTGAACGGGAAAGCTTTGCTGCATTCGGTACAGCGGATCTCTATGTTGAACGTTTTCTTGGATATAATATTCGCCATATTGAAGTTCAGATTTTGGCGGATGTGACTGGAAATATAATCGCACTTGGAGAGCGTGGCTGCAGTGTACAGCGTCGGCGACAAAAAATGGTTGAAGAATCTCCTGCTCCTGGCATTGATGAAGCCTTACGTAACGTGATTAGTGAGTCAGCAGTCAAGTTTGCTAGAGCAGCAAATTATACCAGTGCTGGTACAGTAGAATTCCTGGTTGATAGTACCGGACAATATTACTTTATTGAGATGAACGGACGTATTCAGGTTGAGCATCCGGTTACTGAAGCAGTGACAGGCATTGATATCGTGGAAGCCATGTTTGCTATTGCAGAGGGAATCCCTCTCAGTGACGACGTACTGAAGGCAGTTATTCATGGCCACGCGATAGAGTTTCGTATTTGTGCAGAAGATCCATTCCAGGAGTTTCTGCCAACAGGTGGTGTTGTTACAGCTTGCCATTTTCCTTATGGACCAGGGATACGAATTGATACAGGTATATCAGAGAATCAGAACCAACTTATACTGTATGACAGTCTTTGCTTGAAACTCATTGTTTGGGGAAGAAATCGGAATGAAGCCATTTCTCGGGCAAAGGTAGCATTAGGTGAGCTGTTAATTGCTGGTTTTCCAACTAATCTTCCATTTCATCGTTGGTTAATTGATTATTCGCCATTTTTTACTGGGCACTATGATCTATCATTGTTCTCTAATTATCATCCTGAATCTCCTAATGAAACAATGCAATATGACATCGCTATTGCTGTAGCATTGCGTGAATATTTGTCCATAACAGAACTCTCTGAAAACGCTACCACATTACCTTCATTCTCAAATTGGCGTCTTATGAATGATCGGAGAGCTTCCTATGGTGGATAAATTATTTTCTATTCAATTGAATATACCTTCTGGCATATCAAAATCATATATATTGCGTATTGCTGATGAAGATAATGATAAATTTTCTGCGATAGTTGATAACGGTAGTCCAACCCATATTCGCCTTCTCAGAATGGATCGAGAAGGAAAGTATGACCGCCTTATTATAGATTTTGAAGGTACGATAAAAAGCATTATTTTAGGTAAAAAAAGTAGTCTTGAACAAACATTTTCCGTAGATATAGATGGTTATCATTTGGATATTAGTGCAATGCATGGTATACGGCCAACGCCAACCAGTACAAAGCATGATTTCAATAAAAATGAAATTTTCGCTCCATTCCATTCAATAGTTTCGGAAGTATTAGTTAATCAAGGTGATATTCTTGAGGCTGACCAGCCTGTACTACGATTAGAATCAATGAAGGTTATTTCAACTTATTTTGCACCTTCATATTGCCGTGTAACAGAAATTTTTGCAGTGGAAGGGCAAGCAGTTGAGACTGGTTTTCTGCTTGTTCGTTTTGAACCACTTTCAGTGACTTCATAAATAATACCTATTAGGAGTTCGAGATGTTTAGTGTGAAAAATATTGAAGACCAAATAACATCGTTTGCCTATGAATTGATGTATGACAATATTTCAACATCTGCTTTAGACGCTGCACATTTGTCGATCCTTGATATATTTGGTGTTACCTTAGCGGGTTCAATACGACCAGAAATAAAACTATTACAGCGAGTTATCGGACAATGGGGAGGCAGCCCTACTTGTCCTGTTTTCGGAACAAATTTGCTTCTTCCTCCTAGTATTGCTGCACTTCTTAATGGTGCTGCATCGCGGGTTTTAGATTTTGATGATGTAGTAGATCCGCTAGGTATTCATCCTAGTGTGGCCATATTTCCAGCTCTTTCAGCTATAGCTGCTTTTCGTCAATCACCTGTCACTTCTAGTGAATTTTTGACTGCGACTGTCATTGGCCACGATTTGATTACCCGACTTGCACGTGCACGTAAGGAAACTCTTCTAGAAAGTGGTAGATATGACCTTAGCAAGGTCATTGCAGCAACTGCAGCCGCTGGTCGTCTTTTTGGACTCACCCCTACCCAGTTACGCTCCGCGATGGGAATTGCTTACACATCCGCTCTTGGTGAGGCACAGTGTATGGTGGAAGGGACTCCTACAGTTTCTTACCAGCAGGGGCTTGTTGCATCTAATGCGGTTAAAGCAGTTCTTCTAGCGTCGGAAGGCTTTGAAGGCGCTCATCGCTTTCTTACAGGTCGATATGGCTTGTTTAGGGCATTTGAACCGGATTCAGAGCCAGATAGTATAGTCGATGGGCTTGGAGTTATTTTCGCAAGTGAGAATGATATAGCGTTCAAACCTTATCCGACTTGCCGTCCTAATATCTCGGCAACTACTTTAGCTATTAGTTTGGCTGGACACTCTAAAGTAAGAGCTGAGGATATAACTCATATTGATATTGCAATGAACCAGCAAATCTATGATCTTGTTTGTGCTCCATCCTATAAGAAATGGAAGCCAACTACACCTGTAGAGGCTAGATTTAGTATGGCATATACAGTAGCTGTAGGTTTACGGTATGGCGGAGTACTTATTACTGACTATGACGAAACTGCATTAAATCGTGCAGATGTGCTTTCGATTAGTGAAAAGATTCGTCCACGTGTTGATCTCAAATGTGACATTCCTGAACTTGGGACACATGGTAGAATTGAAGTTAGCATTTATTATGTTAACGGTGATGTTCGTAGCGGGTTTATTGATATACCAAAGGGAAACCCTCAAAACCCCCTTAATTCTACTGATATTATTGAAAAATTCACAAGCTGTTTTAATTACTTCGAACCAGAAAATGGGACAATACAGGTTAATAACGCAATTCAAGCTTGGAGACGCATTATTAAGGATGAAACAGGGCTAAAGGATTTTTTAGCATATGGAGTGATCAATTAAAAAGTATATTAATTTAAAAAGATAATGATTTGAGAATTAGAGGCATATTTAAAAGTGTTAGTATAAAAAACTAGTGGATGTTGATGTTTTGTTTTCATCATTTATTCCACCCACATTGGTAACCAGACAATGATAAACGCCAGTGTCAATAAACTGGCGTAATCTCGCGCCAATCTATCGTATCTTGTTGCGAATACACGAAAATGTTTGATTCTGGCAAACGCATTTTCAGGTAACGTATTCAATTTATTGATTCTATCTTAATATAATATTCTCTTTCGATAAAAATCCCGATGACTTTGTCATGCATTTCCGGTTATTTTTAATAACCTAATGTTCTACAATTCAGTTAATTAACCTGAGCTTCGCTTAAGAAGGGAACTAAAGTGCCTGAGGCACGATCAAAGTCTTTGCTAAAGAAAACAAAATAGTGGAGATCCTCAGGCATGTCTAATTTAGAAGAACTTTACTGCTGCGTCGATGATTGCGGCGAATTGTTAGCCGTGAAACTCACCGCAGGAAATACGGATGATCGCCAGCCAGTCAAAGCGATGACAAAAGGATTAACAGGATGTTTGTATGGTGGTAACCGCCATCGGCTAATATATTCTTCACGCTTGTGAGTCAATAATTACGAAGGTTGTACTGACGTTCCGACCATTTTTGATACGGGCCTCGCCAGCCACATTTTTTTAAAGCTTGCTCGAGCAGGCTGGGTTCTGTTTATGCAGACCCGTTTGCCCTAAATAGCTTGTCAAAATGGTAGGAGTATCAAAGAAACTCGATCCTAAATTTGCGAAATTTTTGTTCCCAAAACGCAAAATCACAGAAAAAAGGATCGAGTCATGCTCA
>NZ_CAWQJR010000027.1:0-10822 GCF_963894935.1 Xenorhabdus sp. PB61.4 | reverse complement strand
GATATATGCTTTTTCATTTTAAGTATAGCAGGAATTAATAAAGGTAAAGTTTGATTTTGGATTTTGTTTTTTCTGGCGGGAGTATGATGATTTATTTTTAATTTTGTTTTTGATTTATATCACTCCTCACTTTTATTCAGTGAGGAGTGATATTTTATGAGGAGTATAAACAATGTATTATGGATTATAAAAATACATAAACAATATTGCTATGTTGAAATTAAATAAACCGATTCATAAGGTTTGATCTTAATTTCTTTTTCCACTGTGACGGGTGATGGATAATTACTGATTAATACCTGCCACTCTTTTTGTGTAAGTTCAGACTCTGGTGACCAAAGCTGTGTTTCATCACTAAGATTGGCAATAACCAATAAAGTCTGATCCTGCCAGCGTCGCAGATAACACCACAGAGAAGGGTGCTCAGGCAAAAGATCCAGATAATCACCATAAGTCAGTATGGGCTGTTTTTTTCTTAACTGAATTAAATCCTGATAGCAGTAGAATACAGAATCTTTGTCCTGTAATACGGATTCTGCATTGATTTCACGATAATTATCGCTGGTCGCTATCCAAGGAGTACCAGAGGTAAAACCAGCATTGTCAGTGTTATCCCACTGCATTGGCGTTCGGCTATTATCACGGGATTTTTGCGCCAGAATTGTCAGTATTTCTTCTGAAGACATACCTTGTTCAATGCGTTCCTGATACATATTCAGGCTTTCAATATCCCGATATTCTTCAATGCGCTTAAAGTGAGGATTGGTCATCCCAAGCTCTTCACCTTGATAGATATAAGGTGTTCCCTGCATTCCGTGCAGCACCATTGCTAACATTTTGGCAGATGCTTTATGGTACTGTTTTTCATCCCCGAATCGGGACACAATGCGGGGTTGATCGTGATTACACCAGAAGAGAGCATTCCATGCCTTTTGATGCATCCCTTGCTGCCAGACTGAGAAGATCTTTTTCAGTTCAATGTAATCTGGTTTTGCATGTGTCCATTTTTCCCCATTCGGGTAATCAACTTTCAGGTGATGAAAATTGAATGTCATGGAGAGTGTATTTCCACTTAACGCACTATAACGGACACAATGCTCAAGGCTTGTAGAAGACATTTCACCGACAGTCATTAACGCTTTAGGCTGGAAAACATCACGGCTCATTTCCTGCAAGAACTCGTGTATACGTGGGCCATCGGTATAAAAACGCCGCCCATCACCACGATCATCATCAGGATAGTCCTGCTGTTTTGAGACAAGATTAATGACATCCAGCCGCAGTCCATCAACGCCGCGGTCAGCCCAGAATTCACAGACTTTTTTCAGTTCAGAGCGAACGGGTTCATGTTCCCAGTTCAGATCAGCCTGTTCGACGGCAAAAAGGTGGAGGTAATACTGTTGGCTCGCTGCATGCCATTGCCACGCGTTGCCGCCAAACTTGGATTTCCAGTTATTAGGGGGATTATCCTGCCCACCACCCTCTTTCCAGATGTAAAACTGACGGTAAGGGCTATTTGCGTCCTGCGCGGCCTTAAACCACGGATGTTCCGTTGAAGTATGGTTGAAAACCATATCTAAAATGATGCGAATGCCACGACGATGGGCATTCTCCACCAAATTATCAAAATCTTCCATCGTGCCATATTCAGGATTAATTGCGCAGTAGTCGGCAACATCATAACCATTATCCACCTGTGGAGATGGATAAATCGGAGTAATCCAGATAGCACCTACTCCGAGGTGCTGTAAATAATCCAGACGTTGGGTGATCCCGTTAATATCACCAGTACCATTTCCTGTACTATCCTGAAAACTCTTTGGATAAATCTGGTAGATAGCGCTGTCTAACCACCACGGTTGTTGTTCAGTCATAACAATACCTTATAAAACTATATCCTATTAACTCGCAGCTTCATTATTGATCAATTCTGCTTTGCGTTCGTTCCTGCGATACATCAGAACAGTTAGTGCCATTGGTACAATAATTACAATCAGCATAGCGAGAAGGTAGATCATCCAGAATTGAGGTTTGATGGACAGAATACCCGGTATACCTCCCACGCCGATACCATTGGAAGTCACGTGGTTTAGCCCGCATAGCAAACCCGCCAGACTCGTACCAATCATTGCGCAGAACATCGGGTAACGGTATTTCAGGTTAATACCATACATGGCCGGTTCAGTAACGCCGAGGTAGGCTGAAATTGCCGCAGGAACGGAAAGCTCCCGCTCATTTTGTTTTTTACTTGCCCAGATGATGCCGATAACTGCGGAACCCTGAGCAATATTAGACAGAGCAATAATCGGCCAGATAGGGGTTCCGCCCGTGCTTTGGATCATTTGCAGGTCAATCGCCAGCGTCGTCTGATGTACACCGGTAATCACCAGAGGAGCATAGAAGAAGCCAAATAAGGCAGCACCGATTGGTGCAAAACTGCCGGTCATCAGCCCTTTGACGCACCAGGCCACACCATCACCGATTGAGCGCCCAATCGGGCCGATGATTGCATGAGCGAGGAAAACGGCCAGCAGCAGGGAAACAACCGGAACAACCACCAGATAAAGATAATCCGGCACCAGTTTCTTCAGGCGTATTTCAATCCAGCCTAGGGCTAATCCAGCCATCAGAGAAGGAATAACCTGTGCCTGATAACCTACTTTGGAGATGGTAAACCAGCCGAAATTCCAGACTTCCGGGATTTGTTGCCCAAGTTGATAGGCATTCATTAATTGTGGGGAGACTAACGTGATCCCCAGAATAATCCCCAGAATGGGCGTTCCACCCATTTTTTTAACGGCAGACCAGCAGATCCCGACAGGGAGATAGAAAAATATGGCTTCACCGATAAGCCAGAGGAAATCATAGATGGTTTGCCAGATTGGATATATATCGGAGAGAGGTTTTCCGTCACTAAATGGAATGCCGCCGATCAGATTTCGAAGCCCTAATATCAGACCGCCGCTGATAAGGGCTGGCAATAATGGAAAGAAGATCTCAGCAAAATGTGAAATAGCATTTTCATACCATTTCATATTTTGTCGTGCAGCCTGTTTAACCTCTTCTTTGTTTGCGGACTGCTTTCCGGTTGCGGCAAGCAGGGCTTTATAATAAATATCGACATTTGTTCCGATGACGACCTGAAATTGCCCGGCGTTAGTGAAACAGCCTTTTACCATTGGTAACTCTTCAATGGCCTTAGCATCAGCGTTTTCCGGGGTATTAAGAACAAATCTGAGCCTGGTGATACAGTGGGTTACGGAGGCAATATTCTCCTGTCCTCCGACTAATCTAATAAGATTATCAACATCCTTTTGATTTATTGATTTTTTCTTCATGCCTTTTCTCCTTTCTATGGCAGGAGTAGTGAATAACGGAAATTGGTACTAACAGAATGATTACTTTTATGATGAGATAATTCATAGAGTGAAGTAATAACCAGCCCATCCTAGTCAGATTTCAGAATTTTGAATATGAAAAGATACGTTGTTTGAGTTTTGGATCACATTTTATTCTACTAAATTGAAAATATAATAATTTTCATATTACTTAAATTTATTGTTTCAGTAATTTTAATTTACCGAAGGATTAATGCGTTTGATTTATGAGTTTTGTCGTTTTCATATATATTTTTTATTAATTATCAAATGAAATTTAATATTCTGATTTTACTGGTATGAAAACCCGTTTCACTGGAAGGAATATAAGTCAAACGGGCTGTTGGTTATTTATTTCGGTATTGTTTATGGATCCATTCCATCATAAGGTATTATAAAAAAAGGTTCGCACTCTTTAGTGTTACACCCTAGGTAAATAATTTTGTCATCATTGGTAAACGTGGTTATGCCACCACCATTGATATGAAAGTCCCATATTTCGTTGTTTAATTTCGCTCTGCCAACTATATCGCAGGGAGTTTGGTTAAATTCCCTATAGGGGGAATGTTCATATTGCTCGCTTATTTTAAAGATTTTATCTATGACTTTTTTGTTTAAATTCCATCTTTTGCACTCCTCTATAAGAAGGTTATCACTAGGGCTAGTACGGCTATAATTTTCAGATAAATTTAAAACAGGATTGTTGATTACCTCAAATTGATTGTGATTTGCATGAGCGTAGGGAGTTAATACTAAAACTATTAATATGAGTGACTTTATTTTTATCATTTTCAGTTAACAGGGTAATAAAAATTGAGATTATATATTTCAAGCTTAATTATAATTGGTTAATGAGAGTTTAGAAATAACTATTTTTCCGTTGATAATAGATAGATTAGGGCGTTAAGTGTTGTTGTACTCCCTTATTTTCTAAGAATAAGATGGTACCCGATATCTCCTACCGGATGCCAGATATCATTAACGAGTAACAAGATTAATAAATATTTGTGCTCCAATCAGAAGGCAGTCATCGTCAATAAAATAAGGATTGGAATGCGGGAAGTTGTCTATTCCTTTTTCTTTATTTCCGCTACCGAGGAAAAACATGGCACCTGTGCGATCTTTGGTGGCGTTAATCATGTAACTGAAATCCTCACTACCTGTTGCTGGGCGGATGTTAGCGATTATATTTTCTGAGGGCAGGAATTTGCCGGCCGCTTCGATGATACGCTGGTAAGCGTAAGGATGGTTTTCCACTGCTGGGTAAGTTGTGTAGCCTACTGTGGTTCTGAAACCGCCCGCTTCGCTGCGGGCAATAATTTCCTGAATACCATTTTTGAGGATTTGGTCAGTTTCCTTATCCATCGTCCGAATGGTTCCTTGTGCCTGAGCATGGGCAGCGATGGCATTGGGAATGGTTCCGCCGTTAATCATGCCGCAAGTGAGTACCGCCGGGCTGAATGGATCTGTCTTTTTCGCGACAATATAGTCCATATAATCAATAATGCGACACATCTCCCGAATGGCATCCAGCCCTTTTTGTGGTGCTGAGCCGTGGGCAGAAACACCGTAGACATCCAGAGTCCATGTCGTCCCCCATGAGGTGAGGGTGCCGCTTGTCAGAGCGATAGTACCTGTATCCTCAGCACCATCGTTATGCAGGGCATAGACTTCACTGACGCCGTCCATGCACCCCAGCTCAACCATTTTATCTGCGCCCGGAATGCGCATATCTTCCTCTGCCATCTGGAAGATAAAGCGCACGTTGACGTTCATCTCATGCTGATGCTGTGACAGGTAATTGGCGGCAGTCAGTGCAACTGTCATATGAGTGTCATGACCACAGTTATGCGCACAGCCTTCATGAACAGAGCTGTGGTCATTATTGGTCAGATCGGGCATCGCGAGTGCATCCATATCGGCACGAAATGCAATCAAGGGTTTGGCTGGATCAATAATTAAGTCGGCAGTAAAACCGGTATAATCTGAATAGTTTTTGGTGGTGTAACCAAAATATCTCATTAAATCAAGGCAATATTTTGCAGTTTTAAATTCACGACCGGATAACTCAGGAATTTTATGGAGATCCTGACGAGTCTTTTTGCTGAATTGTTCTAATGAAAATAGCGAGTCGCTGACATTATATTTATTCATTATCTAACCCCTTTTACGCTGAATTTATTTGAGTCATGAAAGAAGTATCGAAAAAAGGTAATAAACAGAAACTATCATGAAAAGCATGGTCACTTGCCATAATATTTTTTCTCAGTTTCTTTTTTATCGTCAGATCTAGGGAAATATTGTCATATATGATGGCTGGAACAACAGCGTATCAACACGAACACTGACTGTAAGAAAGATCGTGTTAATCTGGATGAGAGGGCAGTCAAGGATCTTTAATGCTGAGAGTACAACCGATCTTGAATTTATAAAAGATCGGCTTCCTGTAATGGATCAAAATATCATTCAGTTTATGCTGTTGGTTTGATATCCATAATAGTTTCAATCGCGCCACTACTTAAGAGACGCTGTTTATTAGGAACAGCCTCAATCAAATGGTTGACTGGCAAAACTCGGATACCTGAGCCCAAAAAGACCGGCACCGTGGTAAGAAATAGTTGTTGTAATTCTCCGGCATCGGCAAAGAATGCTGCCGTTTCTCCACCACCAATGATCCATACATCTTTATCTTTAGCGGCGGCCCGAGCTTTAGCTGCAATTTCACTGGCAGAATCATGAGTGATAACAGCATTAATTTCTGCCGGGACGGGTAAATTTCTGGAGGAGAGAATAAAAGAAGGGATATTTTGATATGGCCAGTGACCAGCCGTATTCTTCATAATCCATTCATAAGTTCCGGCCCCTATAATGGCTGCTCCAATACCCTGATAAAAGGTTTCATAAGGAGTGGCGTCATCGCTGAGAGCAAATGTCTCCAGCCAGCCTAACTCATGATTCTCTGTAGCGATATAACCATCCATTGTTGCAGCAACATAATAAATGAGCTTTGACATATCTTTCCTCATTTTACTTTTTAGGATTTATGAATATTTGGAAAACCCAGTTGGTGTTGAGATAATTTTTTTTGTTACATTATTAATAACTCTATCAGGGGAATCGAAAATGGATTAGCTTTTTAAAGTAATATTTTAGAACAGCATGTTTAAAATTGATGTTGGTCACATAAAGTTTTGAAATAAAGAGTTTGTCTATAATTTTTTATGTATTAACTGTCACAACTACTACAAATTTCAAATAAAGCAGGATGAATAAATTGATTTGTAACCATGTTGCATGGTTGCTTTAATCATCCGGTTTTTATCGATAATATATTTATACCCGTCGTCTTTCTAGTCGCCTCTTTGTTGGCTGCGCTCACTCACCCCAGTCACATAGTTATCTATGTTCCCGGGGATTTATTCTCTTGCCGCCGTGATGCAACTTGAAATCCATAGGGTACATTGATCGATCACATTAAATTCACTTTAAGGATAAATGATGGCTATTGGATACTTCTTAGTTGTTGGGGATAAGACAACATGTGGTGGTGCAATTTTAACGGGCAGTAGTACAGTCACTTTTTACGGTAAGCCGTCTGCTCTTGAAGGTTCAGAGGTCAGTTGTGGCAGATTTGCCGGTAAATACCGGATTATCGGCGGTGTCAGTGATTTTATCAATTATCAGCAAAGAATGGCAGGAACGCTGGATAGCCAGAGTAGTTGCCCTTGTCAGGCTGGCTTGATTCAGTCTATTCCTGATTCCTATGCTAAATAATGACGACTTACGACTAATTATGCCATTGTAAATATTTTCAATGGCATTTAAGAGATAAGATAAATAATTTACGTTATTGATAATTATCTTTTAAAATATAAAGGTTATTATCAAAAATAAGAGGTGTCTTATTGGATTGTTGTTTAATTTATTTATAGGATTACTCTTATTGAATAAGATAGGGCAGAAAACGGATTTAACCAAAATAAAAAGGATAACAAATTATGTCTAGATTTATTGTTACGCGGAATAACGGAAAAGCGCTTCTCGAAACTGAGTTTCATCTAACTCCGGGTAATACACTGACATTAAAGATTGATGGCTTAAACCTCAATACCAGAAAGCACCTTAAGTTTCTGTCAGAGAATGGTTTGGTAACTATTTTTCAGCGTGATAATCCTCAGATGAGAGAGCAGACATTGCAAATAACAGCGATTAATATAGGGGTAAGTAAAGTTAAGGCAGTTGATACAAATATTGATTTCTGTCCTAATTTTGCTCAGGGTGTTGCTGAGGACTGCTTTCCACATTTAACAATTAATATCGTGCCTAAAATATCGATCCCCGCTGATCTTACTGCCGAGCAGAGAGCTATGTTGATGGTGTTGTTGGCTGAGACATCATCTCCTGATTCTAAGAGATTTAAGTACGATGAAAAAGAAGCTAAAGATACTATGCAGTATATGCATGATGTTTTATTAAACAGAGTAAGGTCGCCTAAATCACAGTACCTTGGTGTGCCTAAACATGGAAATAAATTGATAGGACTGATTTCAGCACCAAGGGTAATAGAGGGTTTTCAGCAATATCCTAATATTAAATCCAGTATAAAGGATAGGATTGATGATATGCTCATGACTGCGAATGATGGGACTTATGAAAACTTTTTAGCGTATCGACGACTGATTACAAATGCCATAAATATAGCTAAAAGCAATACAATAGTTAATAAAGATGTTATTGCATGGAGAACACACAAGAGTGACTCACCCGGTTCAAATTTCATTAAATTATTTTCATTGCAAGGGCAGGATTTTTATAAACTTTCTGATAGTTATCTTAAATGAGATATGATATATGAAGAAATTTATTTTTTTATTTATTATCCTTTTTTCATCAAGTTCTTTTTCAAATAAGGAAGAATTAAATTTTAAGGATTGGGAAAATAAGGGAAGCTGGGGGATATATAATGAAAAGCCAGATAGTTATTTTAATCCTTTAAAAATAAAAGATTATAAAGAGGGATATTTGCCTTCATTCAGTTATCTTATTAATAAATTCGGATTTAATAGTGTAAATAATACGTACTGTGTAATAGGTTATAAGTGGAATAAAAAAGAAGATGATGAAGAATTCACAAGAGTTATTGTTTTCTGGAAGAATGCTAATTACTTAATTGATTGGGATCTACCTGATGGTGATACTGAGCATAGATATAAAGCCATTATCTTCAGTAAACCCTTCATTGATATGAAAGATTCAGTTGTCCCTTACAAAGAAGCCGAAGGCGCGCAGGCTTTGTGGGCAAAAGAAGGAGTTATTCAATTACTGGAAGATTGTGAGTTACATGGTCAAAAAATAACGATAAAACCTTCTGAGGTGGTTGATATTAAATAGTATTGAAGCTGCTCGCAGCCAGCGAGCAGTAGGAACCATTTTACAATTGATTCTTAGGCACAAAATCGTCACTAAAGACCATCCGCTTACGCCCCGGTTCTATTTCAGTCAACGGTTCTACCTGCCTCAATGTATTTTTACAACGTGTTACAAGATCCTGATATTCCCGAGTGCTGATCCGCTTCCATTCCAGTTCCTGCTCGGTCAGAGTACGCAAAGCGCGGGCGGGTGTGCCGACGATCAGCTGATTGGCCGCAAAAATTGCTTCTGCTTTGATAAAGGCCATTGCTCCCACGATGGAGTTTTCACCAATTTCTGCGCCATCCATTACAACTGAATTCATGCCAACCAAAACATTGCGCCGGATTTGGCACCCATGCAGTATAGCTCCATGCCCGATATGACCGTTTTCTTCAACTACCGTGTCCTGTTGGGGATAACCGTGCATGACGCAATTATCCTGAATATTCGAACCATCCATCACCACCAGCCGACCGAAATCACCACGCAGGCTGGCATTCGGGCCGATATAAACCTGCCTGCCAATAATGACGTCTCCGATTAAAACAGCGGTAGGGTGAACATAACTACTGGGATCAATAACCGGGGTTAAACCATCAAGTTGATATACAGGCATAAATATTTCCTCAAACAATTGTCAGACGTTACTAAGAGCCGCTGTGTAATCCTCCAAAACGACGATAGTACGCAGCAGCAGGCTGGGGCAATTTACCTATGGTGGTTTCACATTGTTCACCAATGTATCGTGTTGCGGCAGGGCCAATACGCTGGTAGATGTTGATGCATAAATTCCGGGCGATTTGGCCTTCCCACTGTGCAGGTAACAGCGCATTCGGTAATAGTGGATCACGCAGTACGACACGGCGGTAAAAGTGGATGAGCAGAAGACGTAACTGGAAACAGCGCTCTGGTGTCAGTTCGTCTGCATTACAATCTTGCAATAGTTTCATCAAGGGGCGGAATGTGATGATAAATTCATGATAGTGCTCAGCAACCTGATCCAGCGACCAACTGGCTGATACCCGTTCTTTCAGGCTCTGTTCGGAACGGGGATAAGGATAATCTGCCCGGAAGTAGATCACGGAATCACTGGCGTTGAGTTCTCCGAGCAGCGCCGGAATATCACTCTGTGAACTGCTGGGAGCTGCCATTAATGTGCTGTTGAGTTGACCAAATCCAAACCAGTTCAGCTCTTTTTTCAGGCGGGTACGCTCCTCTTTACAGGTTTCTTCCAACAGCAATAAATCCCATTTGCCATCCCATGCCGGTTGTTCGCTGAGATAAATTTTACTCTCCGCATGACGGAATTGGTTCATGCCTCGCTCAGTGATGCGGTAATAACTACGACGACCTATTTTCTCTACCTCCAGCCAACCCTCTTTTTGTAAACGAAATACAGATGTCCGGACAAAACGGTCACTGAATCCCAGTGGTTCCAGTAGAAGGCTGAGACTGCCCAGCCAGAGTTCTCCTCCCCGATGGCTGAGCGCATCGCCATACAGGGAAATGATCAGCGATGTTCCGCTAATCGGCTGGGCATCAAGGGCATGTCGAATAAAATCGTCGAGTTTGTGGGTCATATTTTGTTATTATCTGAGCGCAAATGTGTCATGAGGTACTCCATCCATTTTTCATGGAAGCTAAAAGTAGAATTTAAGTAATATGTAATACATGTTGCTTTGGTATATATCCACCTAATGCCATATTGGATCTTTCATGATTATAAAACCACCGCCGTTTTGTTGCATAGCCTTGTAATTCACTCAAGGAAGTGAATAAATAGTGTTCCAGCCACTCATAACGAACCGCTCGATTATAATACTCAATATATTCTGTTTAATCTTTCCAAATTGTATAAAATTCAACATGATCTCATATGCCTTTGCCCATTATTGAAATTCATGGCTAGTATACTAAATAGCTTGTCATAATGATGAGACTCTTATTTTTCTCATTTCTTTCCAATTCGTTAACGAGGCCCTTTTCAAAAAAATTTTCACATTACGAATAAGCTGCCACATAAATTGGCAACA
>NZ_CAWQJR010000026.1:0-10922 GCF_963894935.1 Xenorhabdus sp. PB61.4 | reverse complement strand
GTCTTTATATGCCAGTACTCTCTTTCGAAAATCCAGACTGTAGCCCATCGCACTTTATCCTTTGTCATATGAATCCAGCTATTATGTCATATTAATATGATTCTGCTATATTTGTTACCAATAGAAGGATGTGTCCCAAAAGATCTTGTTGGTACTTTTTACCGGATAGGTCCGGGGCGTTTAAATCGTGGTGAGCAATGGTATAACCATCCGTTTGATGGTGATGGAATGATTTGCAAAGTTACATTCAGCAAGAATGGCGTGCATTATCTAAATAGACATATTTTGACAGAGCAATATTTAGCAGAAGAGAAAAAAGGGAAATTTTTGTATCGTTCTATTGGTACGGTTCCTGATGGGATAACCTTTAAAAATAGGTTTTTCAGCATCAAGAATCCGGCGAATACTAATGTCGTATATCATGGCGGTCATCTTCTGGCTTTATGGGAAGGAGGTTTTCCTCATAAAATCAATCCTAAAACACTTGAGACAATATCTAAATTTGATTTTTCTTATTCGATAAAATGGTGGGAACGCGCACATCTTAGGTTAAATATAAAAGAACTTCCTTTTTCCGCACACCCTAAAAAACTATGTGGCGATGATAATTTATATAGTTTTGGCGTTAACTATGGAATTCAGACGACACTATTAATATATATGGTTGATAGTGGATTGAATTTAACTATAAAAAATAAAATAAAGCTCAAGCGTAGGTATTTAGTTCATGATTTTTTTGTGACAAAAAATTACTATGCTTTCTTTTTGAGCTCTGTGCATGTTAAATTGAATTTTAGGAATATATTTGGGAAAACAAGTTTGATAAGTGATATATCCTCAAATAAAGAGGTTGAGAGCGAAGTACTTCTGGTTGCCCGAGATGGATCGTCAGCATCATTCTATGATGCACCACCAGGGTTAATATTCCATTTTGCAAATGGATTTGAAGACTCTGATGGGATGATTATTTTTGATGCACCGATTTGGGATAAGTTTCCAACATTTAAGGAGGATATGTTTTCGGATAATAGAGCATATCTGTTCAGATTTATATTAAACCCTTCTTCAAAGTGTGTAATAAAAGAGCCTTTATTTAATGGTTCAGTGGACTATCCAATAGTTAATCCTGATTATTATGGCGAAAAAAACAGGTATATTTGGTTTGTATGTTTTGGCGAAGGAAAAAATGCATTCTCAAAAAAATCCATTGTGAAATTAGATTTATATGAGATGAAAACGATATATTATGATTTTAAAGACTCTGTGCCTGAAGAGCCTGTTTTTGTTGCTAAAAAAAATTCAATTAACGAAGATGATGGCTGGCTAATATTGAAGGTATACAGGGCTGAAATTCATAGAACAGAAATAGTGATATTAGATGCTGAGACTCTCATGCTTGTTTGTAAGTTAAGACTGCCACACCATATACCAATGGGGCTTCATCACTATTGGATTAATGAAGTAATGCTGTGATGTGTTTTGAGATATTAAAAAAATGTATTTGGTTAGAGGGTTAATATGGAACTAAACTTCGACAATACTCACTCTGAGTTAACAAAAAAATTACAGGAGCATTTAGAGTCAGTCATCCCATATGATGAAAGTTCTGGTGAAATTAGTAAGGCAATGCGTGATGCATTAATATATTCCGGAAAACGGTTTCGCCCTATATTATTTCTCTTTCTCGTGAAAGATAGTGGCAGAGATTATCTAAATATAAATTATTTACAGTTAGCCTCCTCCATTGAGATTATACATGCGGCGTCACTCATTTTAGATGATCTTCCGTGTATGGATAATGCAAAAGTCAGACGTAATCGACCAACTACTCATCGACAATATGGAGAAAGTGTAGCCATATTGTCGGCAGTTGGCCTATTAAGTCTTGCTTTTAAATTAATTACTGAAACAGTATTTCCTGATGATATAAAATCTAATGCAGTCTCGATACTAGCTAAGGCTACAGGTTTGGGAGGATTAGTTCAAGGGCAGTATTATGATCTAAACCAAAATAAGTTAGCATTATATGAATATGAGAAAATATCAGAAATAAATCAGTTGAAGACTGGGGCATTGTTTGAGGTTGTTTTTTCTTTGTCATCATTAACTGATTATAATCAGAATAATGACTATGATCAGCTTATGCTTACCTCTAAGGAATTGGGGCAATCATTTCAAATCATAGATGATTTAAGAGACGGGTTTAAAGACTCAGGAAAGGATATAAATCAAGATTCAAATAAGTATACATTAACTTCTCTGTTAGGCAGTGAGGGAGTAATGAATAAATTACATAGTCATATAGAGATGGTTGATAATCAATTAAGTCAGCTTTATGGTGAGAAATGTTTATCAAGACAGTTTATTATAAAATGGTTTAATAGCTCTTTGAGGTAGGATTAGATTTTCATTTTTTTATAGGTGGTAGCAGGAATGGATATTTCGTGGGACCTGATACTTGTTGGAGGAGGGTTAGCTAATGGTCTCATTGCTATGCGCCTTAAACAATGTCAGCCAAATTTGCGTGTTCTATTAATTGAAGAATCCAGTGATATTGGCGGGAATCATACCTGGTCATTTCATCAAGACGATTTAACAAAAGCTGAGCATGAATGGATATCACCATTAATAGCGCATCGCTGGTCAGGATATGATGTGGTATTTCCTTCATATAAACGCATATTATCACATCCATATTTTAGTATTACGTCAGAAAAGTTCTCATATACATTGAACTCATTACTTAAAGGTTTTATCAGAACTAACGAACATGTAAAAAGTATAACTCCAAATAACGTCACACTAAATAATGGTATAATACTGACCGCAAATGCAGTGATTGACGGGCGGGGATGGAGTGATAATTTAAATATTGTCTATGGAAAGCAAGCTTTTCTTGGGCAAGAATGGGAGTTAGATGCTCCTCATGGGTTAACTCAGCCAATTCTAATGGATGCGACAGTTAAACAAAATGAAGGGTATCATTTTATTTATGTTTTACCATTTTCTCCTACCCGTTTATTAATAGAAAATACGTATTACGTTGATGATAAATTACGTGATAAATCGATGTTAACGTCGGAAATTGCTGAATATGCAAATCAGCAGGGTTGGAGATTACGTTCTTTAGTTCGAGAAGAATGCGGATGTTTACCTATTACATTGATGGGAGATAATCTGAAATTCTGGCAGAGTTTGGAGGGCCAGCCTGTAAGTGGTATGAGAGCGATATTATCACATCCGACTACAGGCTATACATTACAACATGCTGTCAGATTAGCGGATATCATTGCTAATTCACCGGTATTTGATCATATAAATTTGTTTTTAACTTTAAAAGAATATTCAAATGCTCAATGGAAGAGGCAGCGCTTTTTCCGTATGCTAAATCGGATGTTTTTCTTAGCTGGCGAACAAAATAATCGATGGGTAATAATGCAACGTTTTTATAAATTATCGCCAGAATTAATTAGCCGTTTTTACTCCGGAAAAACAACGCTTATTGACAAAATACGCATCTTGCTAGGAAAACCACCAATTCCGTTGGCGAGTGCTATTAGTGCCATTATTAAACGACATCCAAAACTTAAAAATTATCATCATGAATAGAATTCCGGTTATTGGTTCAGGATTTGGCGGTATCGCCTTAGCGATAAGATTACAAGCAGCTAATATACCCACATTGCTTCTAGATAAAAGGGATAAGCCTGGCGGAAGGGCATACGTTTATCAGGATAAGGGGTTTACATTTGATGCGGGACCAACAGTAATTACTGATCCTTCTGCTATTGAAGAATTATTTTTACTCGCTGGCAAGAAAATGTCTGACTATATAGAATTATTACCCATTAGTCCTTTTTATCGCTTGCAGTGGCAGTCGGGAGAGATATTTGATTATGGTGGCGATCAAGATAAATTAGAGAAACAAATAGCTAGGTTTAATCCAGATGATGTGCAGGGATATCGTGAATTTATTCGTTATTCTAAGGCTGTTTTTAAAACGGGTTATTTAAAATATGGCACGTCTCCTTTCTTGTCTTTCAGGAGTATGGTTTGTGCAATGCCTTCGTTGGTACGGTTATCTGCATGGAAGAGTGTTTATGGTATTGTTTCGAAACATATAAAAAACGAGCATCTGCGGCAGGCTTTCTCATTTCATTCTCTTCTTATTGGTGGGAATCCTTTTACAACATCATCTATCTACACGCTGATTCATACTTTGGAAAGAGAAGGTGGTGTTTGGTTTCCTCGTGGTGGAACAGGAGCATTAGTTAACGCATTAGTTAAATTATTCATTGATATAGGCGGGGTATGTAAATTGGATACTCAAGTCGAAAGTTTTATCACGAATAATAATCGGATAACTGCTATAAAATTAAATGATCAGCGTGAAATATATTGTAAAGCAGCGGCTTCAAATGCAGATGTTATCCATACTTATGAAAAGTTATTAGGCAAGCATCGTGTGGGTAAGAGACGTTCCGACTCATTGAAAGAAAAAAAGATGAGTAATTCTCTATTTGTTATTTATTTTGGTTTGAATAAGTTACACAGCCAGTTAGCTCATCACACTATTTGCTTTGGTAATAGATATAAAGAATTACTGGATGATATTTTTAAAGGGAATAGCATTCCTGGTGATTTTTCTCTTTATCTCCATTCACCTTCTGTCACAGACCCGACTTTAGCACCACCCGGGTGTGCAAGTTATTATGTTCTGGCTCCTGTTCCTCATCTGGGAAATGCTCAAATCAATTGGCTTGAAGAAGGTCCTCGTTTACGTGATCGTATATTCTCTTATCTGGAAAAATATTATATTCCGGGGTTACGCGATCAATTAGTTACTCATAAGATTTTTACTCCATTTGATTTTCGGGACGAGCTTAATGCTTATCACGGTTCTGCTTTCTCCATAGCGCCATTATTATTACAAAGTGCTTGGTTTCGCCCTCATAATCGCGATAGTGATATTAAAAATTTATATATTGTTGGTGCAGGAACTCACCCCGGAGCAGGTATTCCTGGAGTTTTAGCCTCGGCTAAAATCACTGCGGATTTAATGATAGAGGATTTATCTTAATGAATTTTGAGCTATTTCTTCATGCTGAACAATGTATGTCATCTGGCTCAAAGAGTTTTGATGCAGCTTCTCGCCTATTTAATAATGATACGCGTAGAAGTACGTTAATGTTATATACCTGGTGCAGGTATTGTGATGATGTTATTGATAGTCAGGATTTTGGGGGGCAATGTTTAACTAATCAACTGGAAAATAAAATTAATAAACTTAATTTTCTAAAAAAAATGACTAATGACGTTTATCTGGGTCTTCCGATGGAAGTACCTGCATTTTCTGCACTCCAAGAAGTTGTCACTAAACACCAAATTCCGTTATCTCAGGCTCTTGAACATCTAGAGGGATTTGCTATGGATGTTCGGAGAGTAAAGTATAAAAGTCTTAATGATACTTTAGATTATTGCTACCATGTGGCAGGTGTTGTTGGATTGATGATGGCCAGAATTATGGGAGTTAAAGAGCCTTTAGTATTAGATAGAGCCTGTGATCTCGGAATTGCATTCCAATTAACAAATATAGCTCGTGATATAATCGACGATGTAAAAATGGGTCGTTGTTATCTTCCCCTTGATTGGCTTGAACAAGAAGGTTTAGAACCGACAATGACATCACTGACAGCAAGGGAAAACCGTATAGCGTTATCCCATGTTGCAAATCGAATTCTTACTGTGGCGGAATCATATTATGCTTCAGCATTAATGGGGCTACGTTATTTACCAATTCGCTCTGCGTGGGCAATAGCCAGCGCATATAAGTGTTACCATAAAATTGGAGTAAAAGTGCAGCGGGCAGGAGAAGAGGCGTGGGATTATCGCCAACATACTTCTCATTTAGAAAAGCTGTCTTTACTTTTTTCTGGTGGTATTTTGGCTTTAAGTTTACGTAACACAAATATAGTTCCCAGGTCTTCTTCCTTATGGCAAAGACCTAAGTGAAAATATTGCCGCTAATAGTAGTTGTCACATAATAGTTGTAACGATGGAATCTCATAAAATGATGAATATGGTCAAAAACAAATATCCGGCAGCAGAACACTGGAAGTTTGGTGATTCTCCTGAACTACAGGACGTTCTTGCTGAATTAGTCTCCAAAGAAATTAAAACTGCAACCAGCTGTTCATTTTCCTCCTATAAACAGTGTGGCAGCAGTATTTTAATTGGTAATGAATACATTGTATTGAACAGCAAAGATACACCAGCCTGTGTTGTCAGAGTGATGGCCCTACACCTTATAAAATTCTCAGAAATGACAACTGAACTCGCCTGGAAAGAAGGCGAGGGAGATCGTTCGGTGAAGCACTGGCAACAGGAACATCAATGTTTCTTTGAACGTGAAGGCTCATTTTCACCGGACATGGAAGTTGTTGTCATCGAATTCAAAGTGATTGATGCTCTGTAACGCCATTGTGTATATCAGGTGTCTGCCCGGTCAGCTGACCATTTTCCAGCTTGATACAATGATCGGCTAAATGGAAAAAACGGTCGTCATGAGTAATCGCCAGTACAGCTTTACCGCGTGCCGCCAATTCAGGCAATAGTTCCTGATAAAATACAATCTTAAATAGTGGGTCCTGATCAGCGGCCCACTCATCGAACAGATAGAATGGCCGATCTTCCAAATAAGCAACCACTAAAGCGAGGCGTTTCCGTTGCCCTTGTGAAAGCTCACGAGTTGAAAAACAACCATCCTGAATTTTAACCTTGTGCTCCAAATGTAATTTAGCGAGCAGGGCGTTCGCTTGTGCATCCAGTACTGAATCTGTATCAGTCAAACCTATCAGTGTTTCGAAGAGATGAAAATCCGAGAAAATGGCGGAGAACAGCTGGCGATAGTTAGCTCTGTTACTATCAGTAATCAAGTTTCCGTCAACAGTAATTGTGCCGCTTTCCGGTGCATACAGCCCGCTTAACAGTTTGGCCAGTGTCGTTTTCCCACTGCCGTTACCTCCAATCAGAAAAGTGATTTCTCCGCGTTTAAGCGTCATATCGATTGGACCAAGCTGAAACATATCGTCTTCTTTCTCACGATAATAGCTGTGTGTAATGCCTGACAGTTGCAGTAAATTCGCCTCACCAAATTCGCTGGCAGAAACCTGTTCGTCCAAGTGATCCTGCTCAGTCAGTTCAGACAGAACATAACCGATGCGGTTCAGCGATACGCGAGCCGCATTCAGTGATGGAACACTGTTCAGCAGACTATCCAGCGGCATCAATATAAACAGAAAGACAATCACGTAACCTGCGATTGTAGTGACTTTCAGTCCCGGTATTACCGCCGGGGCGAAAATAACCAGCCCGAGAAATATATAAAATAGAAGATACATCCAGCCGGCACCAAAGGCATAAACACTGAAAGCACGGATACGATGCTGTCTAACCGCACCAATTTCACGACCAAGTAAATGGGTGAAGAACGCCTGAGCGCGTGAAAAATGTAACTTTAGCTCTTTCGCTCCGGTAAATAAGGCATTGAAATGATTGAACAGGCGATCTTGTGACTTACCTGCTGCTTTTAGTGATGCGAGCGCGCTGGTTCCACCGATAGCATAACCAAGTGAGCCAATCACTATCACCGTTAACACAAGAAAAAACACTGGCCATGACAGCCAAGCCAGATAACTCAGGCAACCCAGTATAATGGAACTCTGCGTCACAATATTGGGTAGGGTGAAAAACAACAGTGAAACATTGGTTGTATCATCGGTGATGACAGACTGGGCACGGGAAGCGCCCAGTATTTCTATCTGGCGAAAAGGAGCATGGGTAATACGCTCAGAGATAAACTCACGCATCCTTGCGATGGTATTCTGGCTGAGTCTGGCGAAAATCACCCCGCTCATTACATGACTGACAATAGCCAGCACCGCAATAATACAGAAATATACGGCGAGTAAGTGATAACTATTGCCAGACGTGGTGACTATCCTGTTAACCAACGTGATGAGGAAAACGTTGGAAATGCCATTAACGATACTGGCTAAAATGGCAATGAGCAGTATCCAACGTGAACGATGTAAAAGTGAGAACAAAATCCGGTGAGCCGGTTGTTTCATGGTTGGCGTCATCATTTCTGCTCCGGTATCTCGGTCATTAATTTTTCCCGCAGAATTTTCCACAGCAAAGTCGCCAGCTGTTTAACCTGAGGATTGGATAGCATAGTCATGTGATTACCGGGCACGATCTCAGTATTTAACTGAGTCATATACTGACGCCAGATATTTTCTCGAGTAGCTATTTCATCAATATTCTCCTCCTGGGCATTAATCAGATAAACGGGGCCGTTATAGCAGTTTTGGGGGGTATAGTGTGAATTCAGGTTGGCCTGCATAACCTGAACGATACCCTGTAACAGCGATGTTTCTGTATTTTCCGGGAATAGCTCTACATCGACCAAAGCCCGAAGTAAGAGAAGGATCTGTTCGTCTTCAGTCAGATTCTCGAAATCCTGCCTTGTCAGCGTTAATGGCTGAGTTAGCATCATGTTGTAGATATCAATCAGACTCATTAACGTTTCAATCCGGTCGATAACCTTAGGAGGGCTGTTTTTTGAAGTGCTCTCCTGTGGTTCAGGCCCATCGGAATCAATAAGAGTAAGAGCCGCAATCTCTTCCCCTTGCTTTTGTAATTGTAATGCTATTTCAAAAGCAAGCCAGCCGCCGTAAGAGTGCCCGAGCAGATAATAGGGGCCATGAGGCTGCGCCTGACGAATTGCCTTAATGTAAGCACGGGCTGTACCTTCCACACTCATATAAGGTGGAAGATCTGTATTTATCAGGCCACGAGCCTGCAAAGCGTGGACAGGCAACTGTGGGGGAAGGGCTAATGCCAGCTCAATAAAACTGGAAACACTGGCACCTGCGCCGGGAATACAGAAAAGTGGTAAAACAGAGTCATCTCCATGTTGAATAATGATGTGCGGTGAGTAAGACGCCGGTAATAAATGCTCAGTCATTGAATCGGCCAGATGGTCTATCCAGGGTGGCTGCATGATGGTGTAATGCCCTCCGCCAATAGGGTGACGTTCAGAATGTTCACCAACAATATCGTGCCAGCCATGCCAACAGTCGAATCCGTCCGTTAAATCATCGCAGGTATAGAGATGAATGGGTAATGAGGAAGCAGAAATAATATATTTTTTACTCAGTTGCAGGATCAGTTCCTGTGTATTCAAACGGAAGAGAATATCCTCTTTTTTAACGTCCGCAGGCAACCATTGCAAAGCTTCACAATCGCGGAAATGATAAAGATTATCCAAATCATCTCCATCAGGTTGCTCTCTGTAATTATGCAGAGACTGGATAAACAGATTGATATCTTTCTGTCTGTCTGTTTCATGATCACTGAAATTGTAAGAATCGAAATTATAAGAATCTAAGTTGTAAGAATCGATCATGCCAAGGTAATCGATTTTTTCGCCATCGCTAACCAATTGCAGAGCTATCTCGTAAGCGATGGTTCCTCCGATGGACCAGCCCGCCAGACGATAAGGGCCATGAGGCTGGATCCGGCGAATAGCATCAATATGGTAAGTGGCAAGTTCCTCAATAGAAGCTGGTGGATTTTCTACTGTGTGTAGGCCAATAGCCTGCAATGTATAAACAGGCAGTTCGGCTGGCAGTAAAGTTGCCAGTCGCGAATACACCAGCGGATCACCCGTGGTTTCGTGTATCAGGAATAATGGCGGTAAATGACCTTCAGGGCTTAAAGGCACCGGATTGGCATCAAGAGGAGAGCTTGGTTTAGCTGACTGGCTATTAATCGCCTGAGCCAGATCACATAATATCGGGTAAGAGAATAATGTTGCCAGTGATACCGCCATACCTTGCTTGCTCATACAGTTAATTAACCGCACCGCGATAAGCGAATGACCACCCAGCTCAAAGAAATGGTCATAACGACCGACCCGTTCCACGCCCAGTAACTCCTGCCAGATTTGTGCCAGTGCAATTTCCACGTCACCTGTCGGTGCTTCATAATCCCGAGTGATCACAGCGGATAAGTCCGGTGCCGGCAGCGCCTTGCGGTCAAGTTTACCGTTGGGCGTCAGCGGGAAAGTATCTAACATGACAAATGCACTGGGTAGCATATAGTCTGCCAGATGCTGAGTGAGATACTGCCGCAGTTTGGTTGGCATCAGTTCAATATCCGGCTGAGTTTGCACGTAAGCGACCAAACGCTTGTCCCCGGGAATGTCTTCACGTGCGATAACAATGGATTCGTTAATCCCCGGGTATTGATTCAGGCGCGACTCGATTTCATCCAGTTCAATGCGGAAACCACGTAATTTAACCTGAAAATCATTACGACCAAGATATTCAATATTACCATCCGGCAACCAGCGACCAAGGTCACCGGTTTTATACAGCCGGGCATCCGCTTCGGCAGAGAACCGATCCGGCAGGAAACGCGCCCGCGTAAGTTCAGGCCGGTTCAGATAACCCCGGGCTACACCGGCGCCACCGATATAGATTTCGCCCACCACCCCAAGCGGAGTAGGTTGGCCAGAAGAGTCAAGAATATAGATTTGGGTGTTAGCAATGGGGCGTCCGATTGGAATGGTATATGCAGCATTAACAGCCGATGTTATTGCATAAGTGGTGGCTATTGTGGTGGTTTCCGTCGGACCATAAGCATTAATCAGATGGGTTGGCCGGGATTCAGATAATTGTACCTGTTGTATTTTTTTCGGATTGAGCACTTCTCCACCGACAAGCAGATAGCGTAATTGCCTGAATAGGGGAGAGAGTATTTCCAGATAAGCGTTGAACAGTCCCACCGTTAACAACATTGCCGTGACTTCACTGCTGATTAATTCGTCACGGAAACGTTCAGGGTTAAGTAATACG
>NZ_CAWQJR010000025.1:0-10926 GCF_963894935.1 Xenorhabdus sp. PB61.4 | reverse complement strand
CCTGTTTAATAATACTATGATTTTTAACCCTGATCTTCTTAGATAGCAAAAATCATCTCTTTCACTTCCTCAGATGATAGGGAATATATTTATTAAAAGTCAGAGTGAATATCTTGAATTTAATTCTGACAGAACTAATTTTGTTGATAATTATTTAACTAGAAACTTAATTAAAACCCTTGAGTCTTTAAATGATTTTATTCAAAAAAGTGGCTCAAAAATAAAAAATGAATTAAAATATGGTAAAAATCAAGTCCCTACCGGAGGTGCAATCCCAATTAACACCTCTGAAGAATCAAATATTAAAACAGCATCTATCTTAATTGATAGAAGTAAAACCACTAATTTTTATATCCCTTCAGAACAAATTGATTTAAGTGATTATATATCTCTAGCGAATGATAGCCTAGGGAAAAATATAAATAAAGATGAAATTAGAATAATTGTAAATAACAAAAAAACAAGTAAAATACTAAGTTCAATAGAAACACCATGTGATATAACTGTGAATTTTCGATATGATGACCCACTAACTGGCATTGTATCTAAAGATGTTTATTTATGTTTCGAAAAAAAAACCTCAAATATTTCAGGTAAGACAAATGGAAACTCTTTATTTACAATACAATCAGGAACAGATTATAAAGTCGATATTGAAATTGTATCAGATATAATTTATGCCATAGATAAGGTATATTCCACCAAATCAAAAAATGATTACCTGCCTCTTATAGCTTGTTCAATTAGATCAATTTTTGAAATATCTAAGGATAGAACAATCAGAAAACACAAAAATTTATTCAAAAAATTTAACAATGCAAAGTTTAGTGAAAAAACAAAAAGAGAATTAAAAGATACTCTATTGAGAGATGCAATACATATATTCTATTTGGTTAAAAAAAACGCAAAGCTGCAAGGATATATTTCTGAAGTTTTAGATATTAGTTTTAAAACGTTTAATAATTTACTGGATTTAAGATTACTGAGAGAGGCAATTAAAAATTCACATATAGGAGCCCACCAATCTACACGATTCTTGTCTAAACCAAGAATAGAAAATGGCGCTGACATTTGTGGTATTTTCACTGTTATTTGTGACATTTTAATAAAAATGGATAAAAACAAATTAAACGATCTATATATCAAAAAAATAAATGAAGATGATTTAAATTTTTATTTTGATTCATTAGTAGAATAACCTTCCTATTTTTATAATCAGAACCACCCGCATAGCGGCTGGTTCTGATTACTAACAAAGTGCTGGTTTTTTATCCGGCACTTTGATTTAATCAAATTCCGTTCACCAGACGGAGCTTGCCGCTATGTTAAGAATCCCCCTCTCCAGACTTTCCCACCCGAAACACTCTCGCTCGATGCGCTTGTGCCTCAAAACCATTTAGTCCGTCAAGTCGATGCCGCCCTTGATTTCGAATTTATTCGTGATTTAGTCGCCCCTTTGTATTGCCGCAATAATGGCCGCCCGGCGATAGACCCAGTCATGCTGATTAAAATGATGTTACTAGGGTATTTATTTGGCATCCCCAGCGAACGCCGGTTAGTCCAGGAGATTCAGGTCAATCTGGCTTACCGCTGGTTTTTGCGACTCGGGCTGACAGAAAAAGTCCCGGATGCCTCAACCCTCAGCCAGAACCGACGACGCCGATTCAACCATTCTGATGTTTTCCAGTAAATTTTCGACCGCATCGTCGAGCAGGCTATCAACAGAGGCTTTGTTAGCGGCCGGGTGTTCTATACGGACAGCACGCACCTGAAAGCCAGTGCCAATCCGCATAAATCAGAGAATGTCTTGCGGTCGGTCCTCCCCGGGGCTTATCTGGACGAGTTGGAAAACGCCGTGAATGAAGACCGGGTGAAGTCCGGAAAAAAAGCCTGACCATATATGGACGCCCCGGTTGTGCAAGCACTAAATTGATACGGTTTGCTACCATATATCCGGCGTCATTATGGACTCATTTGTCCGCGCCATGATGTCATCCGCACCCTGTTTCCTTATCACAACACCGGTATCTCACTACCTTGGTCAAGAGCAGGCTCTAACAGGGACGGGAGCCGTTTTTTCATCAGTGTTTGCAAACTCGTTAATGCGTCTATTTTTTGTTACTCAATTAATTGATAATAAAAGATTTTTGCATATTAAAATCCACGTCATCCAGCAAAATACGCCAAATAATCTGGGTCAGTTTGTTGGCTCAAGCCACCGTGGCTTTCATGAACCCGCACTGGTCAATCAGTTTTCTCAGCCACTCTCCCAGATAATCATCCCGTTTTTGAACACAACGCATCACGGCACGGGTACCGTGAATGATTAACGTTCGGAGATGACGATTGCCATTTTTGCTCAGGGAAGACAGGCGGCTTTTTCCTCCTGAACTGTGTTGCCGGGGAACCAGTCCACACCAGACAGATAGCTGTCGGCCATTGGCAAATTGGGATGTACTGACGTCACTCACGAAGGCGGCCGCAATAAGAGGACCAACGCCGGGAATAGTGAGCAGATGCTAATAACCCGTTTGCTGACGGGAAAGTGCCGCTATTTCGTTATCCATGTCATGAATGCCGGTGTTCAAATTCTGCATCTCTTCCCATAAGGTATGCAATAAACGACGCAGTACACAAGACCGGTTATTGCTGTCATCTTCCAGAATATCAGGGAGATGCTGTTGAAGTTTTTGAATACCGGCAGGCACAATCAGTCCTGATTCAGCCAGAAAAGCCCGCATTTGGTTAACAAATGCGGTACGCTGTTCCACCATGAATTGCCGTGCACTGTGCAGTGCCTTGATATCTTGTTGTTCCACAGTCTTGACAGGAACAAAATGAAGACCTAGACGATAGGCCGTTTCACAAATAGCCAGCGCATCATTGGCATCGTTTTTTGATGATGGCTGAAGGCCTTGACGTGTTGAGTCGGGACTAACCTGACGGTATATCCCATCGCTTGCAGCGTTCGCCCCCAGTAGTGAGACGTTGCACAAGCTTCCATCGCAATGACAGTGCCGGGTGGAAAAGAGCGCACGGTATCAAGCAATTTTTGCCGTGAGATTTTTCGGTTCGAGGCGATAGAACCGTCCGCCATCCAGACACAGACTTAAAAAACGTTTTTGGCGAGGTCAATGCCAACGACTTTGATCGTATTCATGATAGGTTCTCTCCCGAAAAATTCAGTGCATCGGAAAGAAAGATGGCACTCTTTGCCGCTGAAAAAGGGGCCGTCCATCACATCACAACAAAAAGGCGAGAGAGATTCGTTTAACCCCGTGGGGTAAAAAGATACATAAGCGCCGGAAAGAAACGATAGAGCGCAGTTTTGCGGATGCGAAACAGCATCATGGGCATCGTTACACGCATTTTCGGGGTTTATTGAAAGTCCAGATACAGTGCCTGCTGGCAGCAACAGCAGGAAATATCAAGAAGATAGCCTTACTGGTGGAGGTCCTTTGTTAGTTTTATCTGCGATGCCTTCGTGTATTTAACGGAGTCAGAAACCCAATCCTGTGCCGGAAAAGAATTGGCCGGGGAGGAAGCAGGAAAAATCGAAAGATGAGGATTTATGATGAAGGCAACAAACCGCGTTATTTTCAACGCGGTTTTTCAGCAGTCTGAAACCTGCGCACTGAGTACGCAGGTTTTTTTATTACTGACTTTGCCTGATCGCAAGATCAAGGCTTAATCATGATTGTTTGATGTTATTTTTCAGGTAATCCACCACGTCTTCCAGTTTTAGCATCTGCTTATCACCGGTACGACGGTATTTGTATTCCACTTCGTCGTTATCGAGATTGCGATCACCAATAACGACAGTATGTGGGACACCCATTAATTCCATATCAGCAAACATGACACCTGGACGTTCTTTGCGATCATCTAAAATGACATCAACACCACTAGAACGTAAGTCTGCATAAAGCTTTTCTGCCACTTCTTTGACACGATAAGATTTATGCATGTTCATTGGCAAAATTGCTACCTGGAATGGGGCAATGGCATCTGGCCAGATAATACCGCGATCATCGTGATTTTGTTCGATAGCAGCCGCGACAATTCGGGTGACACCAATTCCGTAACATCCCATCGTCACAACTTGATTGTGGCCATCTTCGTTCTGTACGGTAGCTTTCAGTGCATCTGAGTATTTGGTGCCGAGCTGGAAGATATGACCGACTTCAATACCACGCTTGATCAGTAACGTGCCCTGACCATCCGGGCTGGCATCACCTTCAACCACATTACGGATATCTGCAATTTCTGGCAGAGGAAGATCACGTTCCCAGTTAATACCGAAATAGTGTTTATCATCAATGTTGGCGCCCGCACCAAAATCACTCATGACAGATACAGAGCGGTCAATAATTACAGGCATAGGCAGATTAACAGGGCCTAAAGAACCAGGGCCAGCGTTGACGATAACCCGGATTTCTTCTTCTGTCGCGAATTGCAGCGGGCTGGCGACTAAGGCCAGTTTTTCTGCTTTGACTTCATTTAATTCATGATCACCACGAACCAACAAAGCAACCAGTTTGTGTTCGCTTTCTTCTGCAGCATGAACAATCAGAGTCTTGACCGTTTTTTCAATCGGCAGGTTGAACTGTTCTACCAGTTCCGCGATGGTTTTCGCCTTTGGTGTATCCACCACACGCATATCTTCTGTCGGAGCAGCGCGTTCTGCGGATGGCATGACAGCTTCAGCCAGTTCAATATTAGCTGCGTAGTTAGACTCTGTGGAGAAAACGATATCATCTTCGCCGCTGGCAGCCAGAACCTGAAATTCGTGAGATGCACTACCACCAATGGAACCTGTGTCAGCCAGAACAGCGCGGAAATCCAGCCCAATGCGGGTAAAGATCTTACTGTAAGCATCGTACATCTTATCGTAAGTCTCTTGCAGGGATTCCTGAGTGGTATGGAAAGAGTAAGCATCTTTCATGATGAATTCGCGTGAGCGCATAACGCCAAAGCGTGGGCGAACTTCATCACGGAATTTGGTTTGGATCTGATACAGACTTAGTGGCAGCTGTTTATAAGAAGTCACTTCATTGCGAACCAGATCAGTGATGACTTCTTCATGGGTTGGTCCCAGAACAAAAGGACGGGCACCGCGATCTTCAAAACGCAGTAATTCCGCACCATATTGTACCCAACGACCACTTTCCTGCCATAAATCTGCTGGCTGAACTACCGGCATGGAAACCTCAACCGCCCCGGCATTATTCATTTCGTCACGAACAATGTTTTCAACTTTTCTCAACACGCGGACACCGGTTGGCATCCAGTTGTACAAACCTGAAGCGAGTTTACGGATCATTCCTGCACGAAGCATCAGTTTATGACTGACTACTTCTGCATCAGCAGGCGTCTCTTTCAAAGTAGACAGCAAATATTGGCTAGTACGCATAGTAAGTTTCCATTGGACAGCAAATTGCTTCTAGGTGGCAATGAATACAGAGCCACCGAACCCAAAAATAAAGTAAACCGTTAGTCTACCAGTGAGTTTGTGATGTCAAAAGGAGTTTTATCCCTTTCATCTTTCAAATTGTCTCTTTGTTGGCTGCACTCACTCACCCCAGTCGCATAGTTATCTATGCTCAGGGATTCGTTCCCTTGCCGCCGCGATACAATTCGAAATCTATTGGGGATAGCGGAGTTCGATAGAAACTACTTCCGTTATGGCACCATTAATTAACCAACGGACATTAAAATCCAGAATATGAGCAGCGTATATGCGGTTTTCCTGCTCTTTTTTGCGGTAGGCCGGACGCGGATCCTGAGCCAGAATCTGGCAGATAAAGCGTCGTAATTGCGGATAACTTACCTGATGGCATAAAAGTTGATGTTCTGCGTTTGAAGAAAAACAGACCTCCATATCTGTATTTGGCGCTTCCTGAGCAAATCCTGCTTTGGCATCAGGACGTGATTCAGCAAAAGGCAGATAAGGTTTAATATCAAGTACGGGCGTTCCATCCACGAGATCCAGGCTGCCAAGTTGTAGCAGCACGCGATTGTTCTGGTAATCAATCCCTTTTAGTTCAACTAAAGACATCCCAATAGGATTAGGGCGGAAAGTTGAGCGGGTGGCAAATACACCCATTTTGGCATTACCGCCTAAGCGGGGAGGGCGAACCAGCGGGTTCCAGCCCCCATTCATCGTTTGGTGAAAAACGAAAACAATCCATAAATGACTGAACTGTTCTAACCCCCGTACAGCATCTGCCTGATTATAAGGAGCGAGCAATTCGAGTTGCCCCGTGCCATCTTCCACCAGACCCGGCTGACGGGGAATGGCAAACTTCTCTTTATAAGGAGAATGAATGGTTCCTATTTGAGTAAAATGAAAATCTGCCATAAGTCTTTTTCAGTACCAAATTTACAATGAATAATTAATTCGTGGTTTTTATTGCCGTACCTTCGCAGATAGCTATCTGATAACAGCCCTGACCAGACATAATGGCACATTGGTGAAGTAAGACGGCGTTAGCATTCAGGCGGGAGGCTTTTGCCAGCATCTTCTGCCGTGCAGTTGCGATACTGGCCGGAGGATCCTGAAATGTATTGCGGCAGGATTCACCAGCAACAATACCAAGATCTTTAAATGGTGAGCCCAACAACTCATCTGGTTTTTTATAAAGCCGGACATAAGTTGCCTCTTTATTTCTGAGAGTTGGATATTGTTCAGCTTCAGAGCCTTGACTGTCAGTTTTATTAATCTGAGTTGGCAATGAAGTACACCCAACTATAAAAAGCACCATGAAACAGACAGGTAACATACGCATTGAGCTTTATCCTTATTACGGTTGCATCAGTGAGTGTGGGATTAATTCCAATATATCCTTCGTCTTTCAAGTTGCCTCTTTGTTGGCTGCACTCACTCACTCCGGTCACATAGTTAGCTATGCTCCCGGGGATGAACTCGCTTGCCGCCGCGATGCAATTTGAAATCCATTGGGTATAAAAAGGGGCGGATATCTTTATCCGCCCCAGAATTTTAATCTTGATTGTTAAAATATGAAAGATTACCAGCCTTTTATTGCTCCGCCCTTGAAGACTTTCTGAGCTTCCTGCTCAACTTCAGGAGATTGGTAGGCTTTCACAAATTTTTGCACATTTTCAGCATCTTTATTATCTTCACGGCTTACGATGATATTCACGTAAGGTGAATCTTTATCTTCAACAAAGATCCCGTCCTGTTCTGGTGTCAGACCAATCTGTCCGGCGTAAGTATTATTGATAAGAGCCAGCGCGATTTTTTGATCATCCAGTGAACGAGGCAGCTGTGGTGCTTCCAGTTGAACAATATCCAGTTGTTTAGGGTTGCTGGTAATATCCAGAATAGTTGGCAGCAGACCAACACCCGCTTTCAGCGTGATAAGACCCTGTTTTTGTAATAACAGCAGAGCACGGCCCTGGTTGGTCGGATCATTCGGGATGGCAATCTGAGAACCATTCTGAAGTTCATCCAATGATTTTATCTTTTTAGAGTATGCAGCCATTGGAAAGATGAAAGAGTTACCCACAATCGCCAGTTTATAGTGACGTTCTTTTATCTGCTGATCTAAATAAGGTTTGTGCTGGAAGACATTAACATCAATGTCTCCTTTGCTCAGTGATTCGTTTGGCAGTACATAATCATTGAATGTTGTCAGTTCAACATCAAGGCCATATTTCTCTTTCGCTACTTTTTTCGCGACTTCAGCAACCTGTAATTCAGGCCCTGCAATAACACCGACTTTAATATGGTTTGGATCTCTCGGTTCCTGACCACAGCCTGTAAGTGCTAGTGTGCCTAATAAAGCCCCGATGACTGCAATGGATTTCAATTTCACTGACATATTTTTACCCCTATTGAATACTGATTAATAACCTGTCTTATTAAATTATCGTACTACTATAGTGAGGCTTTTGAATGTAAGCCCTAATAATATACCCGTCGTCTTTCAAGTTGCCTCTTTGTTGGCTGCGTTCATTCACCCCGGTCACATAGTTATCTATGCTCCCGGGGATTCATTCCCTTGCCGCCGCGATGTAACTCGAAATCCCTAGGGTATAGATGCCGATAATGGCACCTTTTTGTTGAAATAATCTTATTTACGATTCACAGCCTTAACTAAATAGTCGCCGCCTAACTGAATCAGGAAAACCAGAACAACTAATAATGCGAGTACCGTATTCATCACCGTTGCATTGTAGCCAATATAGCCATATTGATAGCCAATCTGACCGAGACCACCCGCACCGACAGCTCCACCCATCGCTGAGTAACCAACCAGCGTAATCAGAGTAATTGTGGCCGCGTTGATCAAACCGGGTAATGCTTCAGGTAATAAAATCTTTTTCACAATCTGAAGTGGAGTCGCACCCATTGCACGTGCCGCTTCAATCAGCCCTGATGGGATTTCTAGTAAAGCATTTTCCACCATACGGGCAATAAAAGGTGCTGCACCAACGGTTAAAGGAACAATCGCAGCTTGTAATCCGATTGACGTTCCTACAATCAGCCGGGTGAATGGAATCATCCATACCAGTAAAATAATGAACGGAACAGAGCGGGTAATATTTACCAGCGCAGAAAGAATACGGTATAGCGTACCATTTTCTATGATTTGACCAGGACGTGTGACATACAAAAGCACTCCAGCCGGTAAACCAATTACGAAGCCAAAAAAGCCGGAAACAAAAGTCATCACGAGAGTTTCCCAGACTCCTTTAGCTAATAATAAAATCATTCCTTCAGACATAACCGAGAACCTCTACTTTCACATGATGCTCTTTTAAAAACGTAATTGTTGATTCAATGCTGCTGTTCTCACCATCTAACTCAGCCAGCATAACCCCGAACTTAACGCCACCGGCATAGTCCATCTGAGAACTCAATATGCTGATATCGATATTAAAACGACGAACTGCCATGGAAATTAATGGAGCATCAACTGATTTACCTGTAAATTCCAGTTTCACTAATGGGCATTTATCCGATGCAGGTTCAGACTGCAACTTTTGCAGATAATCTTCAGGTATATCCAAATGTAACGTGGACTGAATAAACTCCTGAGCCACAGGTGTTTTCGGATGGGAAAATATTGCGCTGACCACATCCTGCTCAATCAGCTGTCCACCACTGATAACGGCAACCTGATCACAAATGCGTTTAACAACATCCATCTCATGGGTAATCAACAGGATGGTTAACCCTAAACGGCGATTAATGTCTTTCAATAATTCCAGAATAGAACGGGTTGTTGCGGGATCCAGTGCGCTGGTGGCCTCGTCACACAAAAGCACTTTGGGTGAATTTGCTAAGGCACGGGCAATGGCAACACGTTGTTTCTGACCACCCGATAAATTGGCTGGATACGCATCATGTTTTTCAGAAAGACCAACAAGCTCCAGTAATTCACTGACTTTTTTCTTTATTTCTGCTTTTGGCGTGTTATTCAGTTCTAAAGGTAATGCCACATTGTCAAATAC
Source organism: Xenorhabdus sp. PB61.4 (assembly GCF_963894935.1). NCBI lineage: Bacteria > Pseudomonadati > Pseudomonadota > Gammaproteobacteria > Enterobacterales > Morganellaceae > Xenorhabdus > Xenorhabdus sp. PB61.4. The sequence goes on along the minus strand of NZ_CAWQJR010000025.1, from coordinate 1,446 downwards.
CGTTCTGGATGACAGTAGATTAAAGTGCTGGAAAATCATGCCAATCTGACGACGGGCACGAGTCAGTTCACGCTCAGAAAGAGAGGTTAAATCCTGTCCGTCAACCAGTACCTGACCAGAAGTAGGGCATTCAAGCATATTCACACAGCGGATTAATGTACTTTTCCCTGCACCAGAAGAGCCAATAACACCATAAATCTGCCCTTGGGGGACATGCAGGTTGATATCAGAAAGGGCTTTTATACAGCGCGTTCCTTGTTGAAATACTTTATTTACCTGGTTCAGTCTTATCATTTTTATTCTTTTTCTCTTATGAGATATAAAAGTGAATAACTTGAAAGCATTTGCAACAAGTCATGAATTGATGTGGATGTTAAGGCGTCTAGACGTCTAAGTCAACTAGGAATAAATTAAATGCTGCATTCTCATTCACTGACAAATCATGCGATACTGTCGACTTTGTACATTCTTGGAGCAATCAGGTGACTCAAGGTATTCCCGCTGTATTTTTAGATCGTGACGGCACAATTAACATCGATCATGGGTATGTTCATGAAATAGATAATTTTCAATTCATTGATGGCACGATTGAAGCCATGCTGGAGTTGAAAAAAATGGGTTATGCACTGGTATTAGTAACAAACCAGTCTGGGATTGCCCGGAAAATGTTTACCGAAGATCAATTCTTGCAGTTAACAGAATGGATGGATTGGTCATTGGCAGACCGGGGTGTTGATCTTGATGGTATCTATTATTGTCCGCATCATCCAGAAGCAAGCGATGAACACTATAAAAAGACGTGTGATTGTCGTAAGCCACAACCGGGTATGTTATTTGATGCCCAGAAAACACTGCACATTAATATGGCGGCTTCTTATATGGTAGGAGACAAAATAGAAGATATGTTGGCAGCGAATGCCGCCGGTGTTGGAACAAAAGTCCTTGTGCGTACAGGAAAACCAGTAACAACAGAAGCAGAACAGTCTGCTGATTTGGTTATTAATAGCCTGTCTGACCTGCCAAATGTGATAAAAAATAGGCAAAAATAGCCTTTTGGATTAAATTGTAAGCGCTTGAAAAAGAAATTGTAAAAAACGCTTGCGTAAATTCTAAGGCTCCCTATAATGCGCATCCGTTGTCACGACAAACACACAAACAAGTCGAGATGACAAGAGTTGAAAGCCGCGAAAATAAAGGCTTGACACTCTGAGAGGAAAGCGTAAGATACGCAGCCTCGCAACCCGGAACGAAAGGTTCGGTTGTAACCGCTCTTTAACAAATTAATCAGACAATCTGTGTGGGCACTCGCAAGACACTATCGAAAGCCGAAAGGCCAAAAAGATTCAAGTCTTGAAGAGTGACTGAAACAGTTAATTCATTACGAACTAACAGTAACGATTCTTTGAGCATCAAACACTTTTAATTGAAGAGTTTGATCATGGCTCA